>CABSYW010000014.1 GCA_902482035.1 uncultured Collinsella sp.
CTGGTGATCTCCGCCTTGAGAGGGCGGCGTCCTAAACCGCTAGACGAACGGGCCACATGACATCTGCACTGCCGTGCTGCGAGGAAATATATTACGGGACAAAAAACGTCAGCGCAAGAAGAAATTCCAAATTGCCGAAAAATTGTCGGCAGGTTATGGAACACGCAGGTAAACTAGGTAGCTAATTCAAGTTGAGATGGACCAAAAGAGCTTCGCGATCGTTGGGAATGTTGTCTTCGATCACGGCGTCGAGGGCGGAGTTGAGAAACTGCCCCAGTTCCGGCCCGGGCTTGACTCCAGCACGGATCAGGTCGCCGCCGTTGATGGCGAGCATCTTGAGCGTATAGGGCTCCCCCGCCCTCAGCAGCTCGTGCGCCATCGCGCGCATCTCCTCAATCGTCTCAACGTAATAGAAGCAAGACGGGGCCTTGCCAAGTGTGTCGGCACGCTTAAGGTCCATGAGCTCGTCAATCAGGCGGGCCGTGTCGACGCCCTCACCCGAAAGCGCGCGCATCATATTGAGCAGACAGGAGCGCTCGGGGCGCAGCGGCTTGTCATGGTATTTGATGAGCAGACACACGTCGCGCACCAAGTCGTGCGAGAGCGCCAGGCGATCCATAATGACGCGCGCCTTCTTGGCGCCGAGCTCGGGATGACCGTAGAAGTGTCCGCTACCGGCATGGTCGACCGTGAAGCACTCGGGCTTGGACACATCGTGCAAAAACGCCGCCCACATAAGGCTCGACGAGGGCGCGACGCCGTCACACAGCGCGAGCTCCCCCGCCACCGTCAGCACACGGGCAATATGCACGTAGACGTTAAACGCATGATAGACACTGCGCTGATCAAACCCGCGACCCGCTGCCAACTCGGGCACGGCGGCGCAGATGAGCTCGGGATAGCGGAGCATCGCGTCTCCCCCATGACCGGTCGAAAGAATGCCCTCGAGCTCAATACCCACACGCTCACGCGCCACGGCATCAAGCAGCGGCGCGCACTCGGCAAGCGCACGCTTAGTCTCGGGCTCAATCATAAAGTCCAGACGGCAGGCAAAGCGCACCGCACGCAGCATGCGCAGGGCGTCCTCGTTAAAGCGACGCTTGGGATCGCCGACAGCGCGAATCAGCTTGCGCTCCAGATCACCCTGGCCGTCGTAGCGGTCGACAAGCCCGCGCTCGGGATGCCAGGCCATGGCATTGACGGTAAAGTCGCGGCGCGCCAGATCGTCCTCGAGCGAGGCGGCACGCTCCACACTCTGGGGATGACGACCATCGGTGTAAAAGCCATCCAGACGGTACGTGGTGACCTCGATACGCTCGCCATCGGAAATAGCCGTGATTCCGCCAAATTTAATGCCCGACTCCACAACCGCGATGCCGGCGGCCTCGAGCGCCGCTTTGGACTCCTGCCACAGGCCGCTACAGCACATATCAACATCGTGGCTGGGGTACCCCATCAGGGCGTCGCGCACCCAACCGCCCACGTACCAAGCCTCAAGACCAGCCGCCTCAAGCGCGCGCAGGACGCGCAGGGACGCATCGGACGGTTGCGTACCGTTGAGCGAAACATTGCACATGCCTATGGCCTCCTGCACTTGTGAGCGTTAATCGATGGTTCTCAAGAAGTCTAACAAGAAACGAGAAAGCGCGCACATGCAATCGCGTCATCGATTCGATAAAACGAGACAGCAGACGCCATATGCGTTCAGTGCATAAAAAACACCCGCCTCGGAGATCCAAAGCGGGTGTTCGGCAGCGATTTTTCGATGCGGCTAGCAGACCTGACGAACTTCGATGTTCTTCTTGTATTCGTCCACCTTGGCAAAGTCGCCCAGGCCCGGGCACTCGACCACGTTGGCGCCGGTGGCCATCGACAGACGGAGGGCATCCTCGACGCGCTCGGGAGCGTCGTGCCATACGGACAGGAAGGCAGCGAGCGAGGAATCGCCGGCGCACACCGTCGACAGCAGCTTGACATCGAAGGTGCGATTGGCAAACCAGATGTGCTCGCCGTTGGAGAAGTACGCACCGGCGCCACCGAGGGTCAGCAGCACGTTCTTGGCGCCCTTGGCGTGCAGCTCGGCCATAGCGCCCTTGACGGACTCATCGTCGCCACCGCTCACCTTAATGCCAAAGATGTCGAGCAGCTCGTCGTCATTGGGCTTGATCAGCAGCGGCTCCATGGCAATGAGGTCTGCCAGCTGATGGCTCGAGATGTCGAGGACGAACTCGGCCCCCTTGGCCTTGACGCGGCGCAGGACCTCGGCCAGGAAGCCCTCGGAAGTGTTGGGAGGCAGCGAGCCGCTGATGACCAGGCAGGTCATGTCATCGAGCGAATCGATGAGCTCAAACATCTCCTGCTCGTTGGCCTCGTTGATGGCGGCACCGGCGTTGACCATGTTGTACTCGGTGTCGGGTCCGGCATTGAGGAACACGTTGACGCGCGTGATGCCGTCGGTCCACACGGGCTTGACGGGCACGCCCAGGGCCTCGGCGCCCTTAACGATAAACTCGCCCGAGAAGCCGGCGAAGAAACCCAGGATCGTGGTGTCGACACCATAGTGGTCAAGCGTAAACGAGACGTTGAGGCCCTTGCCGTTGGGCGTGTAGACGGCGTTGCGGGTACGCGTGACGGTGTTGGCAGCAAGACCGTCACAGGCGATGTTGTAGTCAATGGCGGGATTTGCAGTGAGCGTGTAAATCATGAATGTTCCTTTCACGAAGCAACGTGTTGATGAAAGTATATTCCACGCATCGACAAAAGGCTAGGACAACTCGGTGAACGGTGTGGAAGCGATGGAGCACGGCAGGACACCTCTCCCCCATGGCGGAACAAAAAAAGGCGCCCCGGCCGAAACCGGGGCGCCGCATGCGCACGAATATGTCGCGTTTCGATTACTGACGATCGAGCTTGCGGACAACAACGCGCTTGCTGTACTCATCGACGTGACCGAAGTCGCCGATGCCGACGGACTCGGCAACGTTGGCGCCGGTGGCCATAGCGAGCTTCATGGCCTCCTCGACGTTGTCGCGATCCCTGTACCACTTGTGCAGGAACGCAGCAAGGGTGCAGTCGCCGGCGCAGACGGAAGAGACCAGCTTGATGTTGAACTCACGCTTGGCGTACCAGATGTCCTCGCCGTTGGAGAAGTAAGCGTCGCCGCGGCTACCACGGGTGAGCAGCACGTTCTGAACGCCAGCGTCGTGAGCCATCTTCATGGCAACGCGAACCTCGTCGTCGGTGTCGACCGGCACGCCGAAGATGGCCTTCATCTCGTGATGGTTCGGCTTGATGAGCAGCGGCTTCTTGTGAGCGAGCTCCTTGAGCTTATCGGAGGACAGGTCCAGGACGACGTCGGCGCCACGAGCCTGAGCGTGTTCCATGACCTGAGCCAGGAAGTCGGGCGTAGCTTTGGGAGGCACGGAGCCGGAGACGATCAGGCACTCGAGATCGCCCGCGGTGTCCAGGATGTTGTAGAGCTCCTCCTGGTGCTGCGGCGTAATAGGAGCACCCGGGTTCAGGATGCCGTACTCGTGCTGGCCATCGTTGACGTAGGTGTTGATGCGCGTGATACCGTCGGTCCAGACCGGGCGGCAGAGGCAACCCAGGTTCATGACCTCCTCGACGATGAACTTGCCTGTGAAGCCAGCGAAGAAGCCGAGCGCGACGGTGTCGACGCCCATCTTCTTAAAGGCGAAGGACACGTCGAGGCCCTTGCCGTTAGCCGTGTAGCTGGCCGAGCCGGTGCGGACGTTCTCGTCGGGCTCGAGCGGAGAGCTCGAAACCGTCATGTCGACAGCCGGGTTAGCGGTTAGCGTGTAGAACATTTACAGTACCCCCTGTATATGTGAGGGCCGCGTGGCCGGCCCATTCCAACCACGCGGTTACCTCTGATACCAAATTAGCGAGCTGCGGACTCGAGCAGCGCCTTGACCTCGGCGGCGGTGTTGCAGGCGAGCGCCTTCTCGGCGAGCTCGTCGCACTCGGCCTTGGTCCACTGGCTGATGGTCTTGCGGGCACGCAGGATCGACGGAGCGCTCATCGAGAACTCCTCCAGGCCCCAGCTGATCAGCAGCGGCTCGAGCAGCGGATCGGCAGCGGCCTCGCCGCACATACCGACCATGATGCCGGCCTTCACGCCGCTCTCGATGATGTTCTTGAGCGAACGGAGCACGGCGGGATAGTAAACCTGGTACAGGTTGGAGATGGTGTCGTTGCCACGGTCGGCGCACATGGTGTAGCCGATCAGGTCGTTGGTGCCGATGGAGAAGAAGTCGGCAACCTCGGCAAGACGGTCTGCGAGCAGCGAAGCGGCAGGCGTCTCAACCATGATGCCGACCTCGATGTTCTCGTTGAACTTGCGACCCTCTTCGGTCAGCTCGGCCTTGCACTGCTCGACGAGCTCCTTGACAGCCAAGACCTCCTCGACGCAGGTGACGAGCGGGATCATGATCTTGACGTCACCGAAGGCGCTAGCGCGCAGCAGAGCGCGGAGCTGGACCTTGTACTGGTCGGGATTGGCCAGGCAGTAACGCACAGCGCGGAAGCCCATGAAGGGGTTGTCTTCCTTGACCATGTGCAGATACGGAATCTCCTTGTCGCCACCCACATCGAGCGTACGGATGATGACCGGAGCACCCTTGAGCGCGCTGGCGACCTTACGGTAGGCGTTGAACTGCTCCTCCTCGGAAGGAAGCTCAGCGGAGTCCATGAACAGGAACTCGGAGCGGAACAGACCGATGGCCTCGGCGTCGTGATCGAGCGCGTTGGGCACGTCATCGGGGTTACCGATGTTGCAGGCGATGATCTTCTTGATGCCATCGGCAGTCACGGACGGCTTGCCACGGAAGGCCTCGAGGGCTGCCTTCTCGGCAGCGAAGGCCTCGGCCTTGGCGGTGTAGGCGGCGAGCGTCTCCTCGTCGGGATCGGCCTCGACGATACCCTTGCCACCGTCGACGACAACGGTCATACCGTTGCGCAGCGCGGTGCAGCTGTTGGAAACCGAAAGGACAGCCGGGATCTCGAGGGCGCGCGCAATGATCGCGGAGTGCGACGTGCGGCCACCGGTCTCGGTGACGATACCGGCAACGTGGGCCTTATCGATCGTGGCGGTCATGGACGGCGTGAGGTCGTGCACGACAACGACGGTGTTCTCGGGCAGGACGGAGAGGTCGACGACCTCCTTGCCCAGCAGCTCGGCCAGAATACCGGTACGGATGTCGGCGATGTCGGCCGCGCGCAGACGGAACATCTCGTCGTCCATGGACAGGAACATGTTCTCGAACATTGTCGAGGTGTCCATGAGCGCCTGCTCGGCGCAGGTACCGCCGTCAATGGCGGCGTTGATGGCGTCGGTCATGCCCGGGTCCTGAGCCAGGACAATGTGTCCGCTCATGATCTCGGCCTCGGCCTCGCCCACCGTCTCCTTCATGTGGTCGGCCTGAGCCTGGGTCTTCTCGCAGAAGACCGAAAGAGCGGACTGATAGCGCTCCTTCTCTGCTGCCGAATCAGCAACCTCGTGCGGCTCAAACGTCAAGTCGGGATCGACGGCGACCATGACGGTGCCGATACCGATGCCCTCGGAAGCGTTGACTCCCTGATACATTCCCATTCCTCTCTCCGTGTCATGTGATAAAGCGTTTTGCCATATCCATGACAAAAGAGCGCAGTTACCTTACAACAGGTCACTGCGCCCCCAAATATGAACTTAGTTGTTCAACATGCGACCCGTTTGAGTTCTACTCGCCAAGACCGCTCTTGATGAGCTCGATGGCAGCAGCCAGAGCCTCGGCCTCGTCGGCGCCGTCGCACTTGACCTCGACCTCGGTACCGCAGGGGATACCAGCAGCCATGAGGGCCATCGGGGACTTGCCGTTGACCTCCTTCTCGGGGGTGACGACCGTCACGTCACAGGCGTACTTGCCCATGGTGGAGGCGAACAGACCAGCCGGACGCATGTGCAGACCCTGAGGATTAACGAGGGTAGCCTTCTCAGAAACCATAGTTGACTCCTTTTTTGTGTTTAACCCCTGTCATGCATGTGGCAGGAGTCAGATTCACGACGTTGTTTATATTAACTCACATCAAACGGTTTTTCATTGTGTTTTAGACGAATTATTGGACAGATGTGTTTGTCGTCCGCTTGCTCGCCCACAGGGGCCCGTGCGCGGCCTGTGAGATTTCCTGCTCTACAGTCCTGCTCGCACGAAGAGCACATTAAGTGCTCTTCGGCTCGTGCGGAACTCGCGATAAATCTCACAGGCCGCGCGCGGGCCCCTGTGGGCGAGCAAGCTGCGGAAACCCAGTCGGACCAGAGTAATGTCGGCTGAAAGGAATTCTGGCTGATAACCTGTTCGCGACAAAGACTCGATAGGCAGCCCCCTCTATGCCCTTTTATAAGTTGCGGTGAAATAGGGGCTGAATTTGGGGTTGAATCGTTTAAACAGTCCCTATTTCACCGCAACTTATGGGAGGGATAGAAAAATAGGCGGAGGCCCTGGAGAGGGACTCCGCCTTATATACAGGTGGCGATGGTATTCGCGTGTTGCGGGATTAGACCAGGCGGGCGTTGATCGTCTTGGCGATCTCGGCGGCGTCGGTGGAACCCTTGACGGTGGCACGGAAGTCCTCGTCCATAAGCGCCTCGGCGACCTTGGACAGGATCTTGAGGTGCGTGGTTCCAGCCTGAGCGCCCGGGATGAGCAGGGCGATGGCAACGTTGACGGGAGCGCCGTCCATGGTGTCCCAACCGGTCACGCCAGAGTCGTCCTTGACGACGATGACAGCGGCCTCGGTGATGGCGTCGGACTTGGCATGCGGAATGGCGAAGCCCTCCATCATGCCCGTGGTGCCCTCGGCCTCGCGGGCCAGGAAGGCGTTCATCACGGCGTCGGCATCGCCGGCGATACCGGCCTTAACGGCCTGGTTGGAGACAAAGCTCAGAGCCTCGTCACGAGAAGCGAAGTCCTCGGCGACAAAGACGTTCTCGACCTTCACGAAGTCAGCAGCCTCGGCCTTGGGGGCCTCGACGGCAGCGGCCTTGGGGGCCTCAACCGGCTTGGTTGCAGGAGCGGCCTTCTGGTTCTTCTCAAAGTCGTACTTCTTAAAGGCCACGAACAGGATGCCACCGACCACAGCGCCGATGAGGATCGCGAGGACCCACTGCGGGCCGTTCTCGACAACGGGCAGGACCAGGAAGCCGCCGTGAGGCGCCGGATCGTGAACGTTGAAGAAGATGGTCAAGATGGAAGCGATGGAAGAACCGAGCATCATGATGGGCATGACGGGCCAGATGTTCTTGGTCATGAACGGAATGGCGCCCTCGGTGATGTGGGTGCAACCAAGGATGAGGTTGACGATACCGGCGTCATGATCCTCCTGGCTGAAGTACTTCTTGCCGACAACGACGGCGAAGGTGGTGATCAGCGGCGGAACGATGCAAGCGGCGGAGACGGCAGCCATGAAGTTGGTGCCGAAGTTGTAGGTCTCGGTGCCGACGCCAGCTTCGAGAGCGGTACCGAGCAGGAAGGTGCCAGTAGCGTAAGCAGCCTTGTTGACCGGGCCGCCCATATCAAAGGCGCACATGCAGCCGATGGCCAGGCCAAGGATCACCGGACCGGAGTTACCGAGGCTCTGCAGGAAATCCATCATGCCCTGGTTAATGGCAGCCATGGGGCCGGAAATACCGAGCATGACCAGGCCGACGATGGCGGTAGAGCAAAGCGGATACAGGAAGATTGCCTTCAGGCCATTAAGGCTCGCGGGAATTTTAGAGAAAACCTTCTCGAGCAGCAGGATGACATAGCCAGCGAGGAAGCCGCCGACGATGCCGCCCAGGAAGCCGAAGCCCACACCCGAGCCTCCAGCGTCGATCATGCCGGTATCGGCGTTGATGGGAAGACCCTGGATGGCAATCATACCGGCAACAAAGCCGGGGACGAGCGCCGGGCGCTTGCCGATAGACTCGGCGATGTAGGCGGAGAGCACCGGAACCATGAGATTCATGGCGATACCGCCGATAATCTTGAGCATCGCGGCAAAGCTGTTGTAGTCGGCAGCCGTCGAATCAAAGGACGTGATGCCCCACAGGAACGAAATGGCGGTCAGAACACCACCGGCAACGACGAAGACCAGCATGTGGCTGACGCCGTTCATGAGGTGCTTGTAGATGACGTGACCGATGGACTCCTTCTCCTCGACCTCGTCCTCGACATCGGCGGCAGCGGCAACCGTGTCGTCGCCCTTGGCGGCGAGCGCGCGGTCGATCAGCTTTCCGGCGGCCTCGACGGACAGGGCCTTGGAAACACCGACGGAAACCATGGGCTTGCCGGCGAAACGCTCAGCCTGGACATCCTTATCGGCTGCGACGACGACGGCCTTGGCACCAGCGATCTCACTCTTGGTGAGCTCGTTCTCGACACCGACCTGGCCATGTGTCTCGACCTTAATGGTCAGACCACGCTCGGCAGCTGCCTTCTCCAGCGCCTCCTTCGCCATGAAGGTGTGCGCAATGCCGGTCGGGCAACCGGTCGCGGCGATGATGTCAAACTTAGCCATGTGTCCCTCCTTCTTGAGTACAGCGCCCGCGGGCGTTCCCCTACACGCGCTTCGATGCGCGTTTTTCCACAACTGAAAGATACCAACCTACCGTCCGCGTGAGAAGAGCTAAGGTGCAAATCTCCGGTGAAAGGTTCTTTCATAACCGTAAACGGTAAGTGAAAGTTTACCATCAACACTTGAAACGGCAAGGTGTATCTTGTAATTGAAAATGCCCGTATACTATGGCATTGCGAATCAAATTAGATTTTCATGCCAACCAGGAGCCATCCATGACCGATAGTAGCAAGAGCGCACTTTCCCTCATTAGCACCCATCAGGGATACAGCGAGTCCGAGCAGCGCATTGTCGACTATATATTGGAGCACCAGTCCGAGGCGCCACGCCTCACGGCCGCTCAGCTCTCGCGCGCCGCCGCCACGTCCGAGGCGACCGTTTCGCGCTTTTGCCGCAAGCTTGGCTTTGGTAGCTTCCGCAGCTTTCAGTTTTCGTTGGCGAGGGATTTGGAAAGCCAGCGTAACGAGGGCCTGACTGACGAGGTCTCACTCGACAATATGGAGCAGAGCCTCAAGAACATCCTGGCTGCCAAGGTGAGCGAGCTTAATGCGACCATCGACGGCATTGATCACGACACGTTGGCCGCAGTTGTACACGCGCTTAAGAATGCCGGCGTTATTGAGTTCGCCGCCGTGGGCAATACAAACGCGGTCGCGCTCGACGCGACATTTAAGTTTTCGCAGCTGGGCCTGCGCTGCATGACGAGTACCATTAGCGAGACATCAATCGGCTTTGCGCTCACGTTGCGCCCGGGTGACGTCATCGTGCTAATCTCAAACTCCGGCAAATCGCGCCGACTGAATCGCATGGCAAAAGCGGCTCGCGACTGCGGCGCAACCGTGGTCGTCATCAGCAGCGACAGCAAGTCTCCACTCGCGCGCCTGGCAGACTACACTTTTAATACCGTCAACCACGAAGCACTACTGACAACGGGCGACTTCGCGTTCTCCAAGATGAGCGCCACGATGATCATCGAGGTCATCTACAACTTCCTGCTGCCCGAAATCGAAGACGCCCGCGAGCATATCAGCTACTACGAAGAGCTCATCCAGCCGGATAAAGTCGTTGAGTAAAACGCGTAGTGGGACAAAAATTTCAGTCGATTTTGTCCCACCAACACCGCTGATACGACCTAACCTCGAGCTTCTTCGAGCATCTGCTTTGCGTGGGCCAAGCTTGCCTCGGACTGATCGCCGCTCAGCATGCGGGCGATCTCGGCGATACGCGCTTCGCCGGTTACCTCGTCCAAATGCGTTTGGGGAACATCGCCCGGTTCCTTGCTGACGACATAATGCTTGTCAGCAATGACGGCGACCTGCGCCAAATGGGTTACGACAATCACCTGATGCGTAGCGGCGAGATCTGCCAGCACGCCCGCAAGTGCACGCGCCGTGGAGCCACCGACACCAGCATCGACCTCGTCAAACACCAGTGTATCGACACCGTCCGCGTTACCGAGGACAACCTTGCTCGCCAGCATGACGCGGCTGAGCTCACCGCCCGACGCAATTCGACGCAAGGGGCGCGGCGTCAAACCGGCACCGCTGCGGTATAGCAGCTCGTAGCTCGAAGGACCAACGGGAGTCCACTCAGCACGGGGAAGATCACGCGACTCCCAGACGAGCTCGGCACTACCCATCTCCAGGCGAGCCATCTGGCGGCCCACCTCGTGACAGAAGCGCGGGGCCGCCGTATTGCGAGCGCGCTTAAGCGCCTTGGCGGCAGCAAACAGTTCGCGCTCCGCCGCGCCAAGCGCTTCACGCGCCTTTTTGATCTGTTCATCGCCATCATCAACCAGGGACAGCAGCTCTTGCGAGCGATCGCGCATGGCAAAAACATCGTCCATAGTGGGACCCCACTGACGCAACAGACCCTTGAGGTCGGAATACCGCTCACGCATGCGAGCGAGCTCGCGCGGGTCGAAGGCGATGCCATCGCGATAGGCACGAAGCTCGTTCGCGCAATCCTCAAGGGAGATACAGGCATCCGAAAGTGCATCGGCGATGTCACCCAGCTTGCGATCGACGGTCGCCATGCGTGAAAGCTCGGCCACGGCGCCATTCACGGCATCGAGCGCTCCCCCTTCGGCGGCAAGCGATGCATGGGCATCGCTAGCTGTGGCAACCAGCACCTCGGCATGTTCGGAGCGCGGCAGCAGTTCCTCGAGTTCCTCATACTCGCCCGGTTTAGGGTCGACCTCGCCGATGCGCTCGAGCGCAAAGCGCGCCTCCTCGACGCGGCTCCCCTGCGCACGCGAGGCCTCTTCAACACGTCGAACCTCCTTGGCGGCAGCACGCGATGCCTTAAAGCAGGCGCGGTACGCATCCAGCGCCTCGAGCGCAGAGCGTCCCGCCCACGCATCGACCATCGCAACGTGATGTGCCGAATCGAGCAAGCGCTGGTGCTCGTGTTGGCCGCACAGATCCATCATCACACCAACGCGCTCCGAAAGCTCGCGCACACTGGCGATGCGCCCGTCAATCTTCACACGGCTGCGGCCCTCGGCGGAAAGGCTGCGCTGTACGGTGAACCCTTCCGTGTCGTGCGGCCCGTCGAAGAGTCGTGCCTCGACGCTCGCGAGCGCCTCGCCCTCGCGCACCGTCGACGAATCCGCGCGCTCGCCCAAAATAAGCTTGAGGGCCGAGAGCAGCGCGGTCTTGCCAGCGCCGGTCTCGCCGGTCAGGACAGTCAGGCCGGCACTCGGCACTAGCGTCGCCTCGCGAATGAGTGCAATGTTAGAAACCTGCAGCTCATCGATCATGACGGACTCCGTAGAAAACGCGACTCACCGAGTTATAGAAGCTCTCGGGGCCGTAATCGAGGAGCAGCACATCTCCGGGCCCGCGGCGCACGGCCACGCTCTCAACGGTACCATCGCAGGTAATAAACTGTCCATCGATAGCGATCGCCGGAACACTCGGACGGTCATCAGACATAAAGATCTCGACGACATCACTCGGCGAAGTCAAGAAGGCACGGGCCTGAATGGTGTGCGGCGCAATGGGTACGCAGACCATGCCCGTATAGTCGGGGCTCACGATGGGGCCACCGGCACTGAGTGCGTAACCCGTAGAACCAGTCGCCGTGGACACGACCACGCCGTCGCCACGCAGACGGTCGATATGATGGCCGGACACCGTGATGTCGAACTCGACCATATCGGACAGCGGACCGCGGGTAAGCGCCATGTCGTTGAGGGCGAAGGTGCGAACGACATCCTTCGTACCGTCTTCGCGCACAGACACGATATCCGCGGCGATGGTGGCGCGACGGCTCACGTGCAGCTCACCGGACAGGGCGTCGCTCACGACCTGCAGGATGTCGCGCTCCTCGGGGCTCGCAGCAGTTAGAAAGCCCAGGTGACCATAGGAAAGACCGAGGATAGGAATCTCACGATGGTTGAGGATGCGGGCAGCGCGCAGCAACGTGCCGTCGCCGCCGAGCGTAATGACCAGATCGGAGCCGTCAATATCAGGCGTGCTTTGAATCTTCGATCGCTGGTCGGCAGCCCATGCGACCTCATAGCCCTGACGCGTCAGCCAAAGCTCGAGCATCAGGCCGCTCTCGACCGCCTCTTGCTTGTAGTAATTGGGAACCAGAAAGACCTTCATAGCGTTGCAGCTTTCTCGCTCAAAACCGATACCTGGGATTGCAGCTCATCGTCGGCGCGCTCGCCGGGGGCAAACCTCGTGCCGTACAGGAAAAACTCAACGTTTCCCTTGGCACCATGAATGGGCGACACGCAGACATCGACCGGGAACAGGCCCTTGGCAGCAAAGAGTTCAACCGCCGCCACGAGTGTATCGTGGCGCACGGCGGGATCGGTCACAATGCCGCCCTCGCCCACCAGCGCCGCCGGAGCCTCAAACTGCGGCTTTACGAGCGTGCAGAATGCACCCGTAGGCGCCAGGCACGCCAGTACCGCATCGATAATATTCGCGATGCTGGTAAACGAGACATCACACACAGCCAGGTCGATGGCGCCGACATAGCCAAGCTCAGGCAGCTGCGTCACGTTTGTGCGCTCATGCAGCGTCACGCGATCGTCCTGGCGCAGCGACCAGTCGAACTGGGCACGGCCCACGTCGACCGAGACAACGGTCGCAGCTCCGCGCTTGAGCAGGCAATCGGTAAAGCCGCCGGTAGAGCAGCCCACATCCAAACAGGCAAGGCCCGTCGGATTGATGCCAAACGCATCAAGCGCGCCTTCGAGCTTAAGACCGCCGCGGCCAACATAGGGAATGCGCCCCTTCACGTGCAGCGGCAGCCCCGGGATCACCTTAAGGCCCGGCGAAGTCAAGCGCTCGCCGCCACTCGAGACCAAGCCGGCCATAAGAGTGCGAAGGGCATCCGCGCGATCGGCGCAGATGCCCTGTGAAATCAGTTCGTCATCAAGACGCACACGTTTCATGAATGCCATCAACCATTCGTATCCGGAGATGCGGCCTAGCTATCCTGGGATTCGTTTGCCGCATCCTCATCGTATTCCTGCTCGAGCTTGTCGGCTTCTCGCGGCGTAAGCTCAAACTTGTCGACCATATCGACCGCGCGGGAGCCCAGCTCAATCGCCTCGTCAAACAAATCGAGTGAACGCTCCAAGGAGGTATCCTTGGAGCGAACGGTAGCGATGATCTGGTCCAGACGGTCCGAAATCTCGTCAAAGTTGTGGACAGAACCCTCTGGCATGGCTACTCCTCGACGGAGTCGACGACAACCTCGGCAGCGTCCGCATCCTCGGCCAGCACGCCAGCCTCAGCCTGAGCAACCGCAACCTTGGCGGCCGCCTCGGCGGCCTGGGCCTCCTCGCGAGCGCGATCCTCGGCCAGCAGCTCCTGGTACAGGTCCTCGCCCGGCAGCTCCTCGCTGCGAGCGATCTTACCCAGAACGCCGTTGACGAACGACGCGGACTGGTCGGTGCCATAGGCCTTGGCAAGCTCGACGGCCTCGTTGATCACGATGGCGTCCGAGACCTCCTCGTCGGTGAGGAAACGCATCTCGTAAACGGCGATACGCAGCAGATTGCGGTCGGCGCCGGGCATGCGCATAAGATCCCAGTTCTTGGCAACGGAGCGCAGAGCGCAGTCGATACGGTCGATATGCTCGTAGGCACCTCGGCACAGCTCCAGCGCATAGGGGTCGAGGGGACCCTTCGAGATCAGGAAATCACCCTCGAGGACGCGCTCGAGCGGGCTGTCCGTGGCCTCGGCCTGGAATAGCAACTGCAGCGCCTGACTGCGGGCAAGCGTACGCCCGCGATAAACCTTAAGGCTCAAAGGTTACTCCTTGGGGAAAACGAGGCCGTCAATGCAAACGTCAACGCGCTCGACCTCGACGCCCACCTGAGCATCGATGGCGGCGACCACGGCGGCGCGAACGGCCTCGGCGAGTTTCTTGAACGGATAGCCAAAGAACACCACGACACGCACGGTGAGTGCGAGCTTGTCGCCAACGACCTCGGCCTCGACCGCCGGCTCGGAAGCCGGGGCCTTGGACGAGAGCATCATGGAGACAAGATTAGTGGCAAGGTCCTTGACGCCAACGGAGGCGATGCCCTCGACATCGGACACGGCGCGCGAGACGATGGCGGTCAGAACATCGGGCGAAATGCCGATGCCGTCAATCTTGATTTCCTGGGGCATGAGTCCTCCTAGAAGAGTTGGTTGCTAGACGCGGGAGACGAACTTGCCGTCACGGGTGTCAACCTTGATGACCTCGCCCTCGTTGAGGTACATGGGGACCTGGATGACAGCGCCGGTGTCGATCGTGGCCGGCTTGGTGGAACCCTGGACGGTGTCGCCCTTAAAGCCCGGGTCGGTCTGGACGATGGTGGTCTCGATGAACATCGGCGGAGTCACGCCCATGAGCTCATCGTCGGCGAAGAGCAGCTGGCAGATGTCGTTCTCGCGCAGCCACTTGGAGTTCTCGCCCACCATGTCCTCGGGAACGGGAACCTGCTCATAAGACTCGTTGTCCATGAAGATGTAGTCAGTGCCATCGTTGTAGAGGTACTGGAACTCACGGGTGGTGAGCATGACGCTCTCGAACTTGGTGCCGGCGTTGCAGGTGTTCTCGACGACGCGGCCGCTCTTGATGTCGCGGGTCTTGTAGCGCACAAACGCGCCACCCTTGCCCGGCTTGACATGCTGGAACTCGACGATGGTGTAGACCTTGTCCTTAATGCGGAGACCGAGGCCGTTCTTGAAGTCGGCGGTAGAAATGGTAGGCATAGCGACCTTTCTTGTTATGGGCAGAACGCACAAGCGTCCAAATTACATACGACCGAAATTATACACTTGCAGACGGCGCCTGCAGCGAGCGCATAAAAAGAGAACGCGGGGCGCCCGAATTGCTCCGGACGCCCCGCCCCAAAAATCTATCGAAATGGGCTAGCAATCGATGACGTGCAGGTCGTGCGGGGTCTTGGTGAAGGGCTCGTAGCCGTTCTCGGTGACCACGCCGTAGTCCTCCAGACGCACGCCGCCCACACCGGGCAGATACACGCCGGGCTCCATGGTGATAACCGAGCCGACGTCGATGGTGTTCTTGCTGCGGTTGAAGTTGGGCAGCTCATGGATGTCGATGCCCACGCCGTGACCCAGACCATGGTTGTAATAATCGCCATAGCCGGCATCGCCGATAATCTTCTTGGAAAGCTTGAAAATGTCGTTGCCCTCGACGCCCGGATGGATGGCAGCGACGCACTCCTCATGCGTGCGGCGCACGAGTGCGTACAGGTCCCGCTGCTCCTGCGTAGGCTCGCCCATCACGACGGTGCGCGTCATGTCGGAACGATAATCGCAGTAGCCCGCACCGTAATCCATGAGAACGAAATCGCCCTTCTCGATGACACGGTCGCTCGGGACGGCATGCGGGTTGGCGGTGTTGGGACCGCTCGCCACGATGGAGCCGAAGGCAAGGCTGTCGGCGCCGTTGGCGAACATAAAGTTCTCGAGCTCGTTGCGAACCTGCTTCTCGGTCATACCAGGCTTAATAAAGCCGAGCATGTGCTGGAAGGCGGCGTCGGTGATCGACTGTGCGTGGCGCATGAGCTCGATCTCCTCGGCATCCTTGATGGCGCGCATCTTGCGGATGTCGTCGTGCATCAGCGGCAGCATGCAGGCGACGGAGCGGTCCTCCAGGCCGCGCTGAATGCCCTGGTAGAAATTAATCTGCATATCATCCTCGACAGCGCAGACACGGCACTTGTTGGCCGCGATTTTGTCGGCGACCCAACCAGGGATGGTGCCTTCGTCCATGTCGTAGACCCAGGGGCTGCCGGCGGGCGTGTTCTCCTCAAAGCTGTTGAGGTAGCGCGAGTCGGTGTGGAACAGGCACTGGTCGACCGTAATAAACGCCGCATGCGGGAACTCGAAGGTGTAGTCGAAGACGCCCTTAACGCCCGTAAGCCAACGAAGGTTAGCCTCGTCGCGCACCACGATGGCATCGTAGCCACGCTCGACCATCAGGGCACGGACACGCTCGATACGACCGGCAGGACCGGCAGCAAACTCAGACATGCAGTTTCCTTTCTTGTTGTCTCTATATAGACGGGACGGGTCTCAACCGAACGACGGGATCGCATGCGATCCGCAACCGATTGAAAACCCGCCCCTCAACATGATACGAAAGACGATGGATGTCAATAAATCTTAGAGAAGTTCTTTGCGAGAAGCCAAGTAGGCGTGAACATGGCGCTCAAGAACCTCGTCCTCAACGCTCGTTAGACGAATGGCGCCGAGTGCCGCGGGCAGCGGCAACATGCTACGGTTTGAGCGGGCGAACTGCTGCCTGCGAAACTCCTCGATATATGCGGCAGGCTCCAGATCGAAGGCAAGTTCCTCGATACCAAAGTCCTCCAGGCAGTCATCGACCTCAAAGACGTAATCGATATCAAAGTCGCAGGCATCATGTGCTAGGCGCGCCTCAAAGCGCATGCCCTCGGATAACAGCTGATAGGCAGGGACCTGCGAAGCGGCATCGCCCAAGCAGGTGCGCAGGGCGCGCTCCCCCGTCTTGCCAAAATCGAGCGCATGGCGGGCGCTCGGGTTCGTGGCCATCAGTACGTCTTTACGGGCAGTCTGAGACCATTGAACGGCATTGACGAGCGCGACCTCCTCGCCCGCGAGAATCTCGGGGACGGTCTCAGTAAACTGATTCCAGCGGGACTTGCTGCTCGAAAGCATGGTGCCAACAAGTACCACATAGCCGAGCTTGAGGTCCTCGGGGTCCGCCTCGCGAACAAGGTCGAGGTCACACACGACCAAGCTCGGTTCGGGACGGAACGCGATGGCGGGAAGCGAATTGGCCGACGAGGCGACGAGCGGCTTCATGGTCGTCGCGACCGTGAGCATGGCGTCGAAGGTCGTCGGCAGCAGCGCGCACTCGGTTCGGCCACACCACTGGTTGGCGCACCAGCTAACAACCGAGCAGGTTGCGGCATCGCCAACGGCGACAACCAGATCGTCGCAGGTAATGCCGTTGGCAGACAGGGCGCCAAAGATCGCATCGGCATCGGCCAGCGTGGCACCAGCAGGCGAAAGCTCAAGGACGAGCAGCGACACGGCAAAACCGGCGTCGACCAGAGCATGCTCGACGACCTCACCAAAACGCTCGGATGTGGCGTCGTTCCAAACCACCATCGCGCGCTTAGGCTTGCCCACGGCCGAGGAAAACATGCGCGACAGCTCATCGAACGCGCCCAATCCGACGCGGACATCGACACTGCGGTTTTGGAAATTGATCAGTTGACGGCGAATCATAGCAGCCCACGCTCCAAAAGCATCTCGGCACAAAGGTAGGAAACGTCCTCGAAGGACTTGTTGCGAATATCAAGGGTAAGGTCGGCGGCCTGGCGATACAGCGGACGGCGATGCTCAAACAGGCGCGCGGCATGCTCGGGCGAGCGGAAATCGGGGCGCGTGTCGGACCGACGAATCTGGCGAATCGAATCCTCAAAGTCGCCCTCGAGGTACACGCACGTACCCATTTCGTGCATCAGCTCAATATTCACCGGCGTTTCGACGATACCGCCCCCGCACGAAACCAACAGGCTGCGCTCGCTTTGGAGCGAACGGAGCGCCGAGGTCTCGAGCTCGCGAAAACGACCCTCACCCTCGGTCTCAAAAATCTCGGTTACCGACTTGCCGCAACGGCGCACGACCAGGCGGTCGGTATCGATAAAACGCCGCTTGAACATGGTTCCGACGTTGCGCGCGAGCGTCGATTTGCCCGCGCCCAAAAAGCCGATAAAGAAGATATGGTCGCAGCCGTGTTTGGTGTGCTGGGACATAGCGAGACCTATTCCTCGCAGGGAAGGTCGCGCAGGGCCCGGCGCTCAAAGATACGGAAGATCTGCGTATACCACAGGTCCTGCGTCGCCTGCGGCTTAACCAAGATGGTATC
Organism: uncultured Collinsella sp.; assembly: GCA_902482035.1. Taxonomy (GTDB): domain Bacteria; phylum Actinomycetota; class Coriobacteriia; order Coriobacteriales; family Coriobacteriaceae; genus Collinsella. Next base: position 18,016 of record CABSYW010000014.1, read on the forward strand.
GACGCCGGCGAAGTTACCGCTCCACACGTCCGTGTAGAGCTGATCACCGATCAGCACCGCCTCGTCGGCCGTGGCGCCGAGGCGCTTAAGACCCGCCTTGAGGGCAAACGGCGCCGGCTTCATGGCGTGGCTGATGGCCTCGAGCCCCAACTCGCGTGCAGAGCTCATGACCTGGTCGCGATGCCAGTTGTTGGACACCATGCACAGCTTAAAGCCTTTGGCGCGGGCGGCATCGAGCCAAGCGGAAACCGCGGCGGGAACCTGCTCGGTATCGCGCGGCACCAGGGTGTTATCGCGATCGAGCAGAATGGCGCGTTTGCCGTCGGCCCACAGGGTTTCGAGGTCGATGCGATCGACCGAGGCAACGTATCGTTTGGGGCTAAAAATCCTCATGCTAATTCCAAGACTGTTGGTGCTCTTCGTAGGTTTGCGAGAAATACTCCTCGTCCTGCGTAATGTAGAAATACAGGTCATCGGAGTCGGTCGGCTCAAGGGTGGCCTTGAGCGCCTCGAGCGACGGAGAGCAGATGGGCGTGGGCGGCAGGCCCTCGTGCTTATAGGTGTTATACGGGCTATCGCTCTGCAGGTCGTCGGCGGTAACCTCGCCGCCGGTGACATACATCATGGTCGCATCGCTGTTGAGATAGCGCAAACCGTCGAGCTTTCCGGCAAGGCGGTTGTAGAAGACCGAGGCAACGTGCGCGCGCTGGTCGGCGTTGAGGCCCTCGCGCTCAACGATAGAGGCCAAGTTGACGATGTCGTAGTCGGACATCTCCACGCCATAGCGCTCCTTGATCTTGGCTTCGCAGCTCGCAAAGTCAAGCGACTTGTACTCGGTCTTAAACTGATCGAGCATAGCGCGAATCACGCCATCGGCCGTCGGCGAATCACCCAAGGAATAAGTCTTAGGGAACAAGAAACCCTCGAGCGAGTCGTTGACGGCGCCCTTAAGGAAGCTATAGTCGTCAACGTAGTTGGAGGCCTTGGCCTGGTTGAGGAAGTCTTCCTTAGAGATGCTGTCGTAGGCCTGGGCCACACGGTCGGCGACTTGATCGACCGTTAGGCCCTCAGGGATAGTCAGCGCATTGGAGCCCGCGTTGGGGCCTTCCATGAGCTGCTGAACAACCTTGGTCGCATCCATAAGTGTGGTGAACGAATAATCACCGGGCTTGAGCGACATATCGGCGTTGAGCTTTTTCACCGCCGCATAATAATCCTTGGGATTTTCGACGATATGATTCTCGGAGAGAATCGAAGCGATGCTGTCACCCGAGGCACCATCGGGAATCGTGATAGTAACCTGCTGGCCTGCAACGACTTTCGCACCCTCACCGCCAAAGAAGCCCTTGACGGCTGGCACGACAAAGAAAACGATCGCGACAAGCGCAAGCACGGCAAAAACGCCACCGATAATCATAGGCACCGGGGAGCTTTTCTTTTGAGCACCGCGACGAGCATGCGTGTTGTAGCTCGAGCGGGTCGCCGGAGCAACGCCATGCGAACCACGAGCGTGATGCGAATGCGATTGGGGGGCCTGCGTTCGCTGGGTAGGTGCCTGCTGCTTAAAGCGGGTGCCGCCTGCAGGCTGGGCCGTACGAGCAGTGGGCTGCTGAGCCGCGTGAGAAGCCGAATGCTGAACCGAACGAGCAGAAGGCTGCTGACCCGTCCGTTGAACAGGTTGGGCCGAACGAGAGAAGGACTGCGCCGGGCGCGCGACAGGCTGAGCTGCGCACTGCGTCGGCTGTGCCGGACGCTGGCCAGGCTGGGCAGGGCGCGACACCGGCTGCTGTGTACGATTCGGCTGGCGCGGATCGGAAGCACTAGGCATGCGAAACCTCCTCGTTTTTACGATCGAGCCACGTCTGCAAAAACAGGCTGGCGGCAATCATGTCGATCTTGCCCCTCATCTGCTTTTCGTTGAGTCCCTGCTCGCGCAGGATACGCTTGGCCTCTTGCGAGGACAGACGCTCGTCCTCAAACTCCAACGGAAGATCGAGCTCGTCGGCAATCTTTTGCGCCACAGCGGCAACGCGCTCGGCCTGAGGGCCGGGCTCACCGGCCATGGTCAGGGGACGTCCGCTTACCAGGATGTCGGGCTCATAGTCCTCAACCAGGTAGCGGAACGTCTTGGCCATACCGGTGACCTCGGCAGCCGGAAGCACCTTGACAGGCATCGCCATCTTGCCATCACGGCTCGAGACGGCAATGCCAATCCTGGTCTCCCCTATGTCCAGCGCGAGCGCAACCACAGCGACTTCTTAGATTCTTAGGCGCCGAGCGCGGTCTTAGCGGCCGCGAGGGCATCGGCGATGCCGGCAGCATTCTTGCCACCGGCCTGGGCCATGTTGGGACGACCGCCACCGCGACCGTCGACCAGACCCGCGATCTGCTTGATCACGTTACCGGCGTGGAAACCGGCCTTGACGGCGTCATCGGAGCCGGCAGCGAGCAGAGCCGGAGTGCCCTTCTCAGTCACGCTGGCGACGACACAAGCGACAGGGCCGGCGACCTTCTGATGCACGGTATCCCATACGTTGCGCAGGTCGGCAGCCTCAAGGCCCTGGAGCTCAGCGACAACGAGATTATAGCCGTCGAGCTCGACGGCGCCCTCGATGGCGCTGGAAATGGCGTCGGAGGAGCCACCGGTCAGAGCCTTCTTGAGCTTATTGGACGTCTCGCGCAGCTCGGCCTGCAGGTTCTCCACGCGGGCGGGAACCTCGTCTACGCGGCACTTGAGCGCAGCGGCGGCGGCGTCGACGAGCGCCAGGCGGTCGGCCATATAGTCGAGAGCACCCTTAGAGGTCACGGCCTCGATACGACGGACATTCGAGCCCGTAGAGGACTCGGAAATGATCTTGAACAGGCCAATCTCAGCAGTGTTGGCAGCGTGCGTGCCACCGCAGAGCTCGCGGGAGAACGGCTGGTCCTCGGCGCCCACGGAGACGACGCGGACGACATCGCCGTACTTCTCGCCAAACAGAGCGACAGCGCCGGCAGCCTTAGCCTCGTCGATGCCCATGACACGGGTCACGACCGGCTTGGAAGCGAAGATCTGCTGGTTGACCAGGTCCTCGACAGCCTTGAGCTGCTCGGAGGACAGGGCCTCGAAGTGCGTAAAGTCAAAGCGCAGGTGCTCGGGCGTCACCAGCGAGCCGGCCTGGGAGACGTGCTCGCCCAGGACCTGCTTAAGGGCGGCGTCGAGCAGGTGCGTGGCGGTGTGGTTGCGGCGCAGGAAGCCACGGCGCTCGGCGTCGAGCGCGGCGGTCACGGTAGCACCGACGGCCAGCGTGCCCTCGGCAACGTGGGCGACGTGAGCATACAGGCCGTTGTGGTTCTTGGTATCGGAAACGGTCAGCGAAACGCCCTCGGCGGAAAGCTCGCCGGCATCGCCCTGCTGGCCACCCATCTCGGCGTAGAACGGGGTGCGGTCGAGCACGACCTCGACGTCCTCGCCGGCGGCAGCGGACTCGACGGACTCGCCGTTGCGAACGATGGCGACAACCTTGGCACCCTCGATCGCATCGTTGTCATAGCCGTCGAACTCGGTCGCGACGACCTTGTCGGAAAGCTCGACCCACACGTCGTTGAAGCTGCCCCAGGCATCGCCCTTGGCGTTGGCACGAGCGCGGGCCTTCTGGTCCTCCATGCAGGCGGTGAAGCCGTCCATGTCGACGTCGTGGCCAGCAGCGCCGGCGATCTCGACAGTCAGGTCAATAGGGAAACCAAAGGTGTCGTGCAGCTTAAAGGCAACGTCGCCCGGAAGGACGGCGCCGTCGGCGAGCGCGGCCAGGGCCTCGTCCAGGTAGACGCGACCGTTGTCGAGCGTCGTGGAGAAGCGCTCCTCCTCGGAGGCGACGATACCCTTGACGAGCGCGACGTTCTTGAGCAGCTCAGGATAGGCCTCGCCCATCTGAGCGTTGACCTCGTCGATAAACTTGGTCAGGAAGGCGCCCTCGATGCCCAGCAGGCGACCGTGAAACACGGCGCGGCGGAGCAGGCGGCGAAGGACGTACTCGCGACCCTCGTTACCGGGCAGGATGCCGTCAGAGATCATGAAGTCGACGGCACGGGAGTGGTCGGCGATGATGCGAAGAGAACGGCTGGCGCCGGAGTAATCGTCGGCGTCATAGGTCTTGCCGCTGATCTCCTCGCCCAGCTTGATGAGGTGCTGCATCAGATCGCCGTCGTAATTGGCGGTCTTGTGCTGCATGATAGCAGCCATGCGCTCCAGGCCCATGCCCGTATCGAGGTTGCGGTGCGGCAGCTCCGGCATGGAGCCGTCCTCCTGACGGTCGTACTGGGTAAACACGAGGTTCCAGAACTCAAGGAAGCGGTCGCAGTCGCAGCCGGGCTTGCAGTCGGGGCTGCCGCAGCCGACCTCCTCGCCCATATCAAAGTAGATCTCGGAGCACGGACCGCAGGGGCCGGTGGGGCCAGCGGCCCAGAAGTTGTCGTCCTCGCCCAGGCGGGAGATGTGGTCCTCGGCAACGCCCAGAGAACGCCACACGTCGTGGGTCTCGTCGTCCTCGGTAAAGACGGTAAAGTACAGGCGGTCGAGCGGCAGCTTGAACTCCTTGGTGATGAGCTCAAAGGCCCAGGCGCAAGCCTGCTCCTTGGAAACGCCGCCAAAAGAGAAATCGCCGAGCATCTCGAAGAACGACAGGTGACGGCCGTCCTCGCCGATGCAATCGATGTCGTTGGTGCGGACGCACTTCTGGCAGGAGATAGCGCCGATCTCCTTCATGGTCTTCTTGCCCTGGTAGTACTCCTTAAACTGGTTCATGCCAGCGTTGGCAAGCAGCAGCGAAGGATCGTCGGGGACGAGGGACGAAGAAGGATAGAGCTTAAGACCGCGCTCCTCAAAGAAGTTGAGGAACTTAGAGCGAATCTCGGCCGTAGTCATTGACGGGTAGTCAGCACTCATAGAGGGAATCTCCTCGGTTTCACATCGAAACAGTTCAAACGTAACGATATTACCATCCCGCCGCGCAAGTGCAAAAAAGAGGGCCGGCACAATGCCGGCCCTTCAGCGAAATTGCATGTTAGCGCGTATGAATGTTAACCCGAATTGCCCCACTAGTTGTCGTCATCATCCATGGAGCCGTCGACGCCGGTTTTGGTATCGTCGTCCGAGTTGGAGTCATCGTCCTTGGCAAAGGGGTTCTTGAAGAAGCCCGTGGCATCGGGCTGCAGGCCCGAGAGCTTGATCCAGGGATTATCGAGCTCGGGCTTGGGCATGGCCTTGGCCTCGGGCGCAGTCTCGTTGCCGATGAGCTCGGACTCGTAGATGAAGGTGTCGTCGCCGAGCGCGTCGTAGGCGGCGACCGGGTTGCCATCGGCATCGCGGTACGGCGTGCCCTTAAACACGGCGCCGTCATAGGCCACAAGCTGTCGGCCGGTCTCATTCTCGAAGTAGTACACGAAGATACCCTTGAGGGCCGCACAAAGCGGGATGGCAATAATCATGCCGATGGGGCCCATGAGTGCTGAGCCAATAACGAGCGCCGTGAGGCTCATGATGGGATGCACCTGCACCGAGCTCTGCATGACCTTAGGCGAAATCACGTTATCGGTGACGTTTTGCGCGACCATCGTCACGATGAGCGTCCATAACGCCAACATAGGGCTGAACATGAAACCGAGCACTGTGGCGATTGCTGCGCTCACCCAGGGACCGACGACCGGAACCAAATGCATGATGCCGGTAAAGATAGCCATGAGCGCCGCATACGGATGGCCGATGATCATAAAACCGATAAAGGCGAGGAAACCACCGCAGATGGACGTCACGACCATACCGCGCATGTAGCCGCCGACAGAGCGAGAAAGGATGGCGACCATAAAGCGGTACGAGGTCTCCTTCTCCTGACCGATGATGGTGCAAATCTCGTGGTGCATGCGAGGGTAGTCGCAGGCCATCCAGTACGCAAGCACCAGACCAAGGAAGATCACGAACAACTGCGAGGCCGTATTGGTGATGAGCGGGAACACACCGCGGCCAAGCTCGGCAGCGATCTGAGACACATACTTCGATGCCACGGTGACCAGCGACGAAAGATTATCGTCCAAATACTCCTTGAGCGGCGTGTTGTTAAGCGTCTTGGCATGCGAGATCATCTCGTTGAGGTCGCCACCCGCAACACGAAGCTGCTCGGGCAGGCGGCTCAGGACTTCCATGATCTGACCAAAGAGAATCGGCGACAAGATGCAAACGACACCGACGAGCACGGCAACAACAACAATAAGCGCGATAAGCGAACCGATGCCGCGATTCACGCCATGGTGCTCGAGCCAGTTGGTGATCGGGGACATCACAAAGGCAATGATGGAACCAACAGCGAGAAACTCGATAACCGGCGCCAGGATGCCCATAAGGTTAAAGATGACAGCGGCGATGACAATGCAGCCGACAACAGCCCAAATGCGAAGCGTCAGAATGCGGGTGTCGCGCAGCACGCGATCGGTTTGTTGGGGGCGCTCACTCATGAACGAATCATCACTCCGTCGGGGTCGATCTTGTCCTGAATCTTCTTAAGCGTGCGGCGCAGCAGGCGCGAAACCTGCACCTGAGAAATACCCAGCTTCTTGGCGATCTCGATCTGGGTCATGCCCTTTACAAAGCGCAGCTCGATAACCTCGCGCTCGCGCGGCGAGAAATCGCGGATGGCTTCCTCGATCACCAAGCGGTCATCGGTAAAGTCGAGCTCGTTGTCATCGTCGGCGTAACGGTCGAGAATCGACGGCGCATCGTCGGAATCGGACGCACCAGGAGCCTCGATGGGCACCGAGGTATAGGCCGAAGACGATTCCATAGCCTCGAGAACCTCATCGACAGTCACATCTAGATACTCAGCGATCTCCTCAACCTTGGGCGAACGCTGCAGCTCGTTGGTAAGTTTGTCAGTAGCCTGGTTGACCTTGGCAGAGAGCTCCTGCAGGCGACGCGGAACGCGCACACTCCAGCCCTTGTCGCGGAAATGGCGTTTGATCTCGCCCAGGATAGTGGGTGTTGCAAACGTCGTGAACTCGAGCCCGCGCTCGGGGTCAAAACGGTCGATAGCCTTGAGCAAACCCAGATAGCCGACCTGCATAAGGTCGTCGAGCGGCTCGCCGCGATTCTTAAATTTGTTGGCAAGAAACCTTACCAGGTTCATATGGGACATGACGAGCTGCTCACGGGCGTCCGGATCACCGGTCTCCTTGTAACGACGAAATAGCTCGCGGGTTTTCTCCTTGTCCCAAGCGGTCTTGCCGCTCCGGGAACGTTCGGTCATATTAGATATCCGCCTTGAGGTCGAGGGAAAGCGTCAGGGGCGCCGCAGTCTTTTCGTAGGAATCGCACACGCTCGCGAGGATGAGTTCGGCATATACCGCTGCCTGGTCATCCTCATCGACAGTCGCCTGATCGCCAAAGGTAAAGGTCATGCCCACGTGCGATTCGTCGACATCGAATTTGATCGAGATATCGTCGGAATCAACAGCCGTGCAGCCAAAGATGAAGGCTTCCTCGGCAGCCATACGGATGTCCTCGATGCGATCGACAGACATAGAGCACAGGGCACCAACGTTGGCTGCCGTCATGCGCACAAGGCGAGCGAGACGCGGGTCACCGGCAACGGTCAGCGTGATGGGGCAGGTTGCTTCGCTACTCATCGCAGGACTCCTCAGAGGTCTCGGAGGGTGTATAGGTGTAATACTGAGCCGGCTTGGCTACAGACTTCTGGCCATCATCGTCGCCCGCGGCGGCCTCGTCCTCGCCAATCAAGACGCGCTCGGTCGGCTGCTCGGCTTCTTCGGCGGCAGCGGAAAGCTTGCGCTCGGCTTCAGCTGCAGGAGCCTTCACCTTATTGAAGAGCTTCTGCACGGCGCCAGCTGCAGAGTCGGTCACGCTCGACACGGCGTTACTTGCCTCGGCCACGCTACCCGTGACCTCGGAAATGTCGCGAACCACGGCTTCGACCTCAACGAGGTTGGACGTCAGAGCGTCAACGGCAGTCTTACTCGACTTGAGCAGCGGCTCCACCTGGGCAAGTGCCGGCGTAAGCTCGTCTACGGCGCCATCGAGCTTTGCCACCACGGGCTGTGCCTCGGCGAGTGTGTTGTTGAGGTCGCTCACCGTCTTGTCGAGCGAGTCGACGACGGTGCGGGTCTTGCGCAGCGTGAGCGCGAGCTCGATAACAGCCCACACTCCGGCAACGGCAAGTAGCAGCAGGGCGATTTGAATGGGACTCATACAAGCCTCCCAAAGGAATCGAAATACAGACGTTGTTCATGGTACCCCAAAGAAGGGGAAAGTTACCCAAAGGGAATGCGGGAGGCGCCAATGACCTACTTGGGAGCGTTGCCGCTACGGTCGCGCTCGCTTTGCTCCACACGCCACTCTTCCCAACCGCGACCGGCAGGCTGCCAGAATGCGCCGCGCTCCAGCCCCTCGGGCAAATAGCGCTGATCGACCCAGCCTTCGGGATAATCATGCGGATACTTATACACACCGTATTCGTCGCTGCCTGGGCGATGACGGTCGCGCAGATAACTCGGCACCTCGCGCAGCCCACTTGAATGGATATCTGCCAGCGCCGCATCGATCGAAGCCTCGCACGCGTTGGATTTAGGCGCCAAACACACATAGAGCGCAGCCTGAGCCAGGTTAATGCGGCATTCGGGATAGCCAATGACCTCGGCAGACTTAAACGCGGCATGTGCCACCAAGAGCGCCTGCGGATCGGCGTTGCCGACGTCCTCGGAAGCATGAATCATAATACGGCGCGCAATAAACTTGGGATCCTCTCCCGCATCGATCATGCGTGCAAGCCAATAGATCGTGGCATCGGGGTCGCTGCCGCGCATAGACTTAATAAACGCACTGATGATGTCGTAGTGCATGTCGCCGTTTTTGTCATACGAAAAACCACGACGAGGGTTGGCAATCTTAACGTCATCCACGGTGATGGGATAGCGCTCCCCCGCCGCCGGCGCTGGCGTTCCCTCGGTATCGGGACGCGTGACGGCAATCTCGCTCGCAAGCTCAAGCGTCGTGAGTGCCGAGCGAGCGTCGCCCGCGGCCAGCGTGCAGATGGACTTGACCGTATCCTCATCGGCCGAGAACTTGCCGTTCAGACCCTGCGGTGCCTCGAGTGCACGCTCAATCAGCGTGGCGATATCCTCGTCCTTCAGGTGCTCAAGCTCTACCACGCGACCGCGCGAGAGCAACGCCGAGTTGACCTCGAAGTACGGATTCTCCGTCGTGGCGCCAATCATAATGACGGTACGGTTTTCAACCGCATGCAAAAGCGCATCCTGCTGCGACTTCGAAAAACGGTGAATCTCGTCGATGAACAAGATGGTACGGCGGTCATACGTATTCAGGCGCGTCTTTGCCTCGTCAATCACGCGACGCAAGTCCTTCACGGTACCCGTCACGGCGCTGACCTCGACAAACTCGCTCTTGGTATGGTTGGCGATGATATGCGCCAGCGTCGTCTTGCCCGTACCGGCCGGCCCATACAGAATCACGCTCGATAGCACATCATGCTCGATGGCCGCACGCAACCACGATCCCTTACCGACGGCCTTTTGCTGGCCCACGTACTCGTCGAGCGAATTGGGGCGCATGCGCACCGCGAGCGGCGCATTTTTAAAGGAACGCTCGCGCGTCGAGGCAGAAAAAAGGTCGTCCATAGCCATCCCGTGCATCAATCAAAAACGTTTTCCACTAACAGTATACCGAATATATACGAACTACCGTTCGTTAATATAGGTACGGTGTGGAAACTTCAAGCCAGGGAATAGCTTGCTCGTCAGCTCGCAGAAATAGCCGTCCGTCATGCTCGCGATGTAATCCACCACCGCTTGATCCTTGTCGTCCTGCCAGGCATAGGTGCGATCGTAGTAGGAAAGCTGCTGCTCAATGCGCGAAATGTGATGCTTAAAGATGTAAGAGGACTCGTCGCCTTCGTTTATATCCTGCAGGCAACGGTCGTAGAGCTTTTCGAACGCCTCGCGCAGCTCCGCTTCGGAGTCGCCTTCAATGCCGCCCTTGCTATAGATCTTCTCGTAGTTCTCGCGCTTGGCTCGGCGGATTTCCTCAAACAGCTCCTCGCTCATCTCGATGCGCGGCTTGCCATAGCTGTGCTCAACGATATCGATGGAGGCATGCGTAAGGATCCAGCTGTTGTATGCCCCACCCAGGCCATCGTCAAAGGCGTCGGGTGACAGCAGGCCCGCCGCAATGGCGTCTTGGCGATCGCGCCCAACGTAGGCAAGGATATCCGAGATGCGGACCACGCAGCCTTCGAGCGTCATGGGACGCAGGTGCTCAATTGCGCTATAGCCCTTGGCAATGCAGTCCTCAACCGTCTGATCGAACTGGTCAAAGGAACCCATGTCCGAGAGCTCAAACACGCGTTGCTCGTACTCGCCGTTATGGCACAGCACGCCATCGAGCGTCTGGAGCGACACGTTGCGGCCGTACAGCGCATCGAGCACGCGGACCGACTGCACGTTATGGAAAAAGAAGCGGCCGGTACGCTCGTGGTAAATATCGTTGAGGAATCGCTCACCGGCATGGCCGAAGGGCGTGTGGCCCAAGTCGTGGCCTAAGCCAATCGCCTCGATCAGATCGCAGTTGAGCCCAAGGGCGCGACCGATATCGCGTGCGATACGCGAGACAAGCTGCACATGCAAACCGCGGCGCGACAAATCATCATTGCTACGGAAGCTAAAAACCTGCGTTTTGCCTGCATAGCGGGTGTACGCAGGAAGATGAAGAATCTTTTCGGTATCGCGCATAAATGCCAGTCGCATAAGCGTGCCTTTGTCGGCAGCGCGATCAATACGACGAATGACCTGGTTGTCGTTGCAACGATACGGGTTGACAGAACCCGAAGCACGATCGGCGGAAATGCGCTCGACAAGCTCGGGCGACAACGCCGACGGAATCCGGTACATGCGCGCCTTAATGACGGCCGTTTCTTGATTAGTTGCCATGGCATGCTCCTTAAGAAGGATGCACAATCGGTTACAACGTGCAGCCCACGACCTCGATTATGGCAAAAATCGGCACCAAAAACGGGAGCAATGGCAGGGAGCGCGATTTTGTGAAGAGGCAGGAGAGGGCAAGGACCAGGAGTGCGACGGCAAATGCCACGATGCCACCCAGAGGGTCGAGCGTGCAAAGCGCGAAGAGCGCCTTGACGTCCCCCATGCCAATGCCGGGGGCGTGGCGAAGGCGCCGCCAGAGCGACTCAGTGAGCACAAGGGCAAGGTAGACGATGACCGCAAGACCGGCGTGGTAAAGCGCCGTGGTAACGCCCTTGTCGAGCCAGACGCCTGCCAACGCCGCCACCGCACACACGCCAGCAAGCTCATTGGGAAACCGTCGCTCACGGGCATCAACCAACGCACCGGCAAAGATGCAAATCCAAAATGGGATGTAGGACATCGCGCACCTCCTTGGGCAGCTACTCGAAAGCAAAAACCACCACAAAGGTGCCTGTCCCCTTTGTGGTGGTTTTGGTGGTGGTTATTTGGCGCCTTGCATGACCTCGTCGAGGGTAACGTTGACGGCGTGCTGCGTCGGGACCCAGTCGACCTTTAGGAACAGGGCCGCCACCGTGATGGGGATATAGCTGAACATAAAGATCGGGAAGGTAAACAGGTTGGTCACCAAACGCCACTTTTGCGCGCAGTGAATATGCTTGTACTCAAAGATGGTCGTGAGCAGTGCCAGGATAAAGAAGGTCTGGTACATCATCGCGAAGGTCATGATGAGCGAAGCGGCACAAGCTTGCATCTCGACCTCGGTGGCCAAGAAGCCGTGTGAAAGCCCGCCCACGATGAGGAAGGTCGCGTTGGCGAGCATGGAGATCAGGGACAGCAGCATGCCCGGAGCGATGGTCATAAACATGTCGTAGGCAGCAAAGCGATGATAGCGGAACGTCGATTTGACAAGATGCTTGCCGTAGGTAAAAAAGACCTGGTAGAAGCCCTTGGTCCAACGCATGCGCTGTTTCCAGGACGCCTTAAACGTCACCGGCTGCTCATCAAAGAACTCCGCCGGCGCATATCCAATGCGAATGCCGTGAATGGCGCAGAACGTGGTGAACTGGATGTCCTCGGTCAGCGTATGGAACTGCCAACCGTGCATGCCCTCGATCACGCTGGCGGAGATGAGGTAGCCCGAACCCGAGACGGCGCAAGACGTCTTGCAGATGTTACGCGCGTTGTTGAGAAAGCGCGCCTCGCGCAGATACCAGGTGGCATTAGCTGCAGAGATCCACGAGCTGCCGAAGTTCTTGGAATTACGATAGCTCGTGACCACATGGAAGCCCTGGTCAAAGGCATCATTCATCTTGGAGACGTAATCGCGGGAGATAACGTTGTCGGCGTCGAAGATAAAGTAGCCCTCAAACGTATCGGGATACTCGTTGAGAATGCGATCGAAACCAAAGTCCATGACCCAGCTCTTACCCTTGCGGGCCAGGTCATTGCGCTCGTAAACAATGGCACCGGCCTCGCGCGCGAGCTGCGCGGTGTTGTCGGAGCAGGCGTCGGCAACGACAAAGACCTCGATGAGCTCGGACGGATAGTCCTGATCCTTAATGGAGCGTACGAGATTGGCAATTACTGCTTCCTCGTTATGTGCCGCAATAAAGAAGGCGTAGCGGTGGAGTTTTTTGGCCTTGGGCGGCGCGACCTCGCCACGAAGAGCGCCGATGACAAAGAAGACGACCTGATACAGAAAACAGACCGTGAGCAGCGTGACGACAATCTGGTTGAAGATCACGATGGGTGTGTTGGTTTGTAAAAAGGCGAGCATGCAGGCTCCCAGGAACGCGTTACGTAAACAATCGTATATCTTACCGCAGGCTTAACGAGTTCAAGAAACCACCTAATACCGGCTAGGCTTCGAGCAGGCCGAGCTGCGGGACGATGTCGTCACCGGCAGCGGTGCGGCCGAGCGAACGCGGGGCCAGGTCGTCAAGAACCGCAGCGAGATCCCACGGCAGCTCATCGCGGCACTCAATACGCTCCCCCGTCACGGGATGGTCGAATGCGACGCGCCAGGAATGAAGAAATTGCCTGGTCAGGCCCTGATCGGCACGCGCATCGCACTTGCCGTAGAGTGGATCGCCCACGCAGGCGTGGTTGATATGGCGCATGTGCACGCGAATCTGATGCGTGCGGCCCGTAAACAGGTGGCACTCGACGAGCGTGTAGCCGTCGTCAAAGCGCGTGGAATCAAAGCGCTCGAGCACCTTAAAGGTCGTAATGGCCTGGCGCGCGAAAGGATCGTCCGAAACCGCCATCTTGACACGGTCGCGCGTCGATCGGGCAATGCCGGTGTTGATGGTGCCCTCATCCATAGCGATATGTCCGTGAACGAGCGTAATGTAGCGGCGGTCGAGCGTGCGCGTACGGATAAGATTTTGGAGCGCGCGCTGGGTGTCATCGTCCTTGGCCGCAAGCATGAGACCCGAGGTATCGCGATCCAAGCGATGCACGATACCGGGGCGGTCCTCGCCCTGCACGGCGCCCAGGTGGTCGATACCGCAGTGATAAACCAGGGCATTCGCGAGCGTACCGCTCTCATGACCATGCGCAGGATGGCACACCAGGCCGCGCTGCTTGGAGAGCACGATAAGGTAGTCGTCCTCATAGCGAATGTCGAGCGGGATGGCCTCGGGAATCACATCGGTGGGATCGTGCGGCTCGGGCAAATCGACCGAAATACGATCGCCGGCTCGCACGGCGTACTTTTTGGACAGGCAGGTCTCGCCATTGACTACTACGGCACCGCCCTCAATCAGATGCGCGCAGGCAGAGCGCGTAGGGCAGCCGTCATTGGCGCCCAGATAGGCGTCAAGACGCTGACCAGCAGCATCGTCGGCAACAAGGATATGGATGTCGGCCATTAGCGCTCATTCCTTTCGCGAATCTTGCGGGCACGCTCCCCACGCTGCTGGGCCTTGCGCTTAGCGCGGGCCTCGTCACGGGCGTTAAGCTCGGCGGTCGCATCGACCTCACGGGCGGCGGGACTCAAGAACATGTAGCCGAAAAGGGCGAGCACGACGCCCAAGGTAATGCCGATATCGGCCACATTGAAGACGGGGAAGTCGATGAAGGTGGTGGCAATAAAATCGGTCACGAAGCCAAAGGCCAAACGATCGATAGCGTTGCCGATAGCACCGCCCGCAACCATCGCCATGCCCACAACCTCAAGATGGGCGAGCTGGGGTGCACGAACGAGGTACACGGCAATAGCGATAATGACCGCCAACGCCAGCACGGCAAACGCGATGCCATGCCCCTCACCCATACTAAAGGCAGCACCGATATTGCGGACAAACATAAAGTCGATGACACCGGGGATGACAGTCACATGCAAAGCTTCGCCCACGGCACGAACCGCAAGCTTGGTCAGCTGGTCAACAAGCAGCACAACCAGCGCCACCCCACCAGCAACACCCAACCGCCAACGCAAAGGCGGCGTCATATCCCCAGCACGACCCAAATCAATCCCCTACCCTCAAGATCATCGAATTCCGTTTAACGCAAGTAAACATCTTATATTGCCACAAGCAGAGCGCACGACATATCCACCAACGCAAGCGAAATAACCAGCTAAAAACGAAAGCGGCATTCCGAAAAACAGAATGCCGCTTGGACGTGACAAAAGTTGACGTTGGGGACGTTCTTGTTTGACAGTCGTTTAAAAACGTCCCCAACGGTTAGTTCAGCGCGTCAGCGCAGCGCTTGCAGATATGCGCGTGGCCGTTGTACTCGCCGACGGTGGTGCGGTAGTTCCAGCAACGGTCGCAGCACTCGCCCTCGGCAGCCTCGATGGCAACGGAGAGCTCCTCGCCCTGGGTCAGCTCAACATCGGAGACGATGTAGAACTCGGCCAGATCGACGGCCTTGTCGCCGGTCAGCAGCGCGTACATCTCGGCGGGAACGACCGCCTTGACGCGGACCTGCTGGCTCTTGGTGAAGGTGCCGGCGGAGCGGGCATCCTCAAGGGCCTTGGTCACGGCGCTACGGAGCTCGAGCGAAGCGTCGAGCACGCCCTCGAACTCATTGGCCTCGTCGACCGTGATGGGCGACTTGTACCAATCGAGCAGCGCGGCGTACTTCTGGTGGTCAACGCAGCCGGCAGGCGCATAGGCCATGGCCTCGTCGACCGTGTAGGACAGGATCGGCTGCAGGTCGCGCATGAGCATCGAGAAGAGCTCGGCAAGTACGGTCTGGGCGCTGCGGCGCTCGAGCGAACCGGGCTTGTCGCAGTACAGACGGTCCTTCAGGGCGTCGAGGTACACGTTGGAGAGCTCGGTAACCACGAAGTCGTAAAGCGCACGGTAGGCGCGCGGGAACTCGTAGCTGGCGTAGGCATCGTCGACCTCGGCCTGGACCTGGGTCAGACGGGCAACCATGAGCTTGTCGAGCGGCAGCAGGTCGGCAAAGGCGACACCGTCGGTCTCGGGCTCAAACTGACCCTCGAGCTCGGAGAGCAGGAAGCGCAGCGTGTTGCGGAAACGACGGTAGGCATCGGACGTACGGGCAAGGATCTCGTGGTCGATGGACACGTCGGAGCTGGTATCGACGGAGGCAACCCATAGGCGGATGATGTCGGCGCCCATCTCGTCACAGACCTTGTTGGGGTCGATGACGTTGCCGAGCGACTTGGACATCTTGCGGCCCTGGCCGTCGAGGGTGAAGCCCTGCGAGACGACCGCCTTGTACGGAGCGTGACCGTTGGCGCCCACCGAGGTGAGCAGCGAGCTCTGGAACCAACCGCGGTGCTGGTCGGAGCCCTCGAGGTACACATCCGCCGGATACTCCAGCTCGGGACGGTACTCGCAGACGGCCTTCCAGGAAACGCCGGAGTCCCACCACACGTCGAGGATGTCCTTATCGGCCTTGAGGTGATGGCCACCGCACTTGGGGCAGACGCAGGCCTCGCCCAGGTAGCTCTCGGGAGCGTCGGTGAACCAGGCGTCGGAGCCCTTCTCGTGGAAGAGCTTGATGACGGCGTCGAGCGTGGCGTCGTTCATGACCTTCTCGCCGCAGTCGGCGCAAGTGTAACTGGGGATAGGCACGCCCCAGTTGCGCTGACGGCTGATGCACCAGTCGGGACGCTGCTCGACCATGGCACCGATGCGGTTGGCCGCATGGGCCGGATACCACTTGACGTTCTCGCGGACCTCTTTGCCAGCCTGCTCGCGCAAACCGGTCTTGTCCATCGAGACAAACCACTGGTCGGTAGCACGGAAGAGCACCGGGTGCTTGCAGCGCCAGCAGTGCGGATAGCTGTGCGTGATCTTCTTCTCGAGGACCAGGGTACCGCGCTCGCGCAGGAACTCGATGATGTGCGGGTTGGCCTCGTCGGTATCCATGCCGCTGAAGGGACCACCGGTACCAAACTCCTCACCGGTGTAGAACTTGCCGTCGTCATCGACCGGCATGCAGATGTCGGTGATGCCCTCCTTGAGGCAGGCGAAGTAGTCGTCGACACCGTGGCCGGGCGAGTTGTGGACGATACCGGTACCGTCATCGACACCGACGTAATCGGCCAGCAGCGCCACGCCCTCGACACCGTCAAAGATCGGCTGCTTGTAGTGGATATGATGGAAGGTCTCGGCGGGAACCACGTAGGGCTTGCCGTCGACCATGACCGGGGTGTACTCCCAGCCAAATTCCTCGCAGCACTTGGGAGCCAGGTCCTCGAGCATGACCTCGGCACGGCCGTCGTACTCAACGGCGACGTAGGCGGCGCCGGGCTTGAGGGAAACTGCCTGGTCGGAGGGGATGGTCCACGGCGTGGTCGTCCAGATGATAAAGTCGACCGGGCCGTCGAAATTCTCGAGGCCGGCGGGCTTGGAGGTCATCTCAAAGCGCACGAAGATGGACGGGCTCGTCTCGTCGGAGTACTCGATCTCGGCCTCGGCGAGTGCGGTGTGGCAGTGCTTGCACCAGTGGACGGGCTTGTGACCGCGATAGATCATGCCCTTGTCGAACATGGCCTTGAAGACCTCGATGTCGGCGGCGTCATGCTGGTGAT
This sequence comes from uncultured Collinsella sp., assembly GCA_902482035.1. GTDB lineage: Bacteria > Actinomycetota > Coriobacteriia > Coriobacteriales > Coriobacteriaceae > Collinsella. Next base: position 35,072 of record CABSYW010000014.1, read on the forward strand.
AGAGCGTCAGATACGGGTTGTCCCAATCGCCGAGCACGCCCAGGCGACGGAAGCCGGCCTTCTGCAGCTCAATGTTCTCGACAGCGAACTTGTTGCACAGCTCGCGAATCTTGGCAGTGGAAGTCTGGTTGAACTTCTCGGTGCCGAGCTTCTCCTCGACCTTATGCTCAATCGGCTGACCGTGGCAGTCCCAACCGGGGACATAGGGAACTTCGCAGCCCTGCATCATCCAGTAACGGTTGATCATGTCCTTAGAGATCTTGTTCATGGCGTGGCCGATGTGGATCGGGCCGTTGGCGTACGGAGGGCCGTCGTGCAGCACGAACTTCTTGTGACCCTCGTTCTTCTTCAGAACCTGCTCGTAGACCTTGTTGTCCTGCCAGTCCTTGAGTCGCTTGGGCTCGGACTTGGAAAGACCGGCACGCATGGGAAAACCGGTCTTGGGCAGATTCATCGTCTGCTTGTACTCGTTTGCCACGGTACCCCTTTCATGTCATGGGCGCACACGCCCGTTGGGCACCAAAAAAGCGCCCGTCCCTACAAGCTGGGACGAAGCGCCACAAAACGAGCTGTACGCCCGCAAAAGCTCTTCGTTTAACCACCCAGCTTAGATGCCCTCGCCCGCGTATTCGCGCGCTCGCATCCGTTACTCGGCTGGCCTGTATCGACGACCATCTCGGCGATATCTACTAAGACGTGCCTGCGCGGCACGTCCGTTGGGACCGCAGCTCCGGGGTGATATTCATCGGTCGCATGCACGGGTTCTCAGCGCTCCCCGCTCTCTGTGGCATGCGGACGGCCGACTACTCGTCCCCATCAACGCTTATGCGGAGTATGCTAGCACGTTCCGCGCCGGCGAAAAACCCTCAACACTGGTTTTATACGTTCGAAATTTCTCGCGGCTGTGGACCTTCTCTTGGAGCAAAATACCTGAAAGCACTTTATCGAACGAAAGAAGGTTGCTATGCGCACGATTGGAATGAGCGACTACACCGTTGGCGAGGATTGCTTTGATGAGCTGCCCGCCGCACTGGCGGAGTACGGCGCGAAGAAGGTCGCGATCATCGGTGGCAAGCGGGCGCTGGCCGCAGCACTTCCCGGTATCGAAGCTGCGTTGGCGGGTACCGACGTCGAGATTCTGGAGACGCGCGTCTATGGCACCAACAGTACGCGTGCCAATATCGCCAAGGTCGTGAACTCCCCTGCCTGCCAGGAGGCTGATGTTCTTATCGCCTGCGGCGGCGGCAAGGCGCTCGACACCGTCAAGACGGCGGCCATCGAGCTCAAGAAGATCGTCTTCACTGTCCCGACGATCTGTTCCAACTGCTCCGCCGCGACCGCCATTGCCGTCGTGTACAACGACGACGGCTCGCTCGAGGGCTATTCGTACCCCAACCGACCGGCGCACATCTTCATCAACCCCAAGATCATCGCCGAGGCTCCGGCGGAGTACTTCTGGGCCGGCGTGGGCGATGCCCTGTCCAAGCAGCCCGAGGTCGAGTACGCAACGAGCGCCGGTAATTTGGAGCACACCGCCGGTCTTGGCCTGGCGCTTGCCCACACCTGCTCCGAGCCGCTGTTTACCTATGGCGTCCAGGGTCTTGAGGACGTGCGCCAGGACCTGTCGAGCGAGGCCGTCAACCAAATCGCACTCGATATCGTGGTCAATACGGGCTATGTCTCGAACCTGACGAACCAGAACGATTACTACTACAACTCGAGCGTGGCGCACGCATTCTACAACGCCACATGCAGCATTCCGCGCGAGGGCACCTACCTGCACGGCGAAGTCGTGAGCCTGGGCGTGCTCGTGCTGTTCGCCTATACGGGCGATACCGAGAACCTTGAGCGCTACGCGGCCTTTAACAAGCAGATGGGCCTGCCCGTGACGCTTGAGGAGGTCGGGCTTTCCGAGTCCGATATCCCGGCCCTGTGCGAGTACGCGCACGCCACCAACGAGTGGAAGCAGGGCAACCCCGAGCCCTTCACCGACGAAAAGTTCGCCGCCGCCATCAAGGCCGCAAACGCCTACGGCCACACCCTCTAGTTCTAACCCAAAACCACCACAAGGGAGCAGCACCTTTGTGGTGGTTTTTTATTGCTCCAGCATGCTGGGGTCGAACTCGCTAGCCGGGATCACGCGATAACCGTGGCGGAGCAGTAAATCAACGAAGACGCCGTTGCCCGCCGTAAGGGTGCCGCTGAATGTTCCGTCGTAGATGCGACCCGCGCCGCACGAGGGACTACGGTCCTGCAGGATGCACGCGGCGACCTCTTCCGGCCCGCCCGCCTGCTCGCACATATCGAGCGCTCGTTGGGCACCCAGGCGAAATTCGCGATCGACCGATATGCCCTCGCAGGTACGAACCTCTCCGTTCACAATCTCGGACGGCTTGCGCGGCGTGGGCAGGCCCCCAAAGACCTCAGGGCACACCAAGAGGACCTCGGTCCCTGTACGCTCGCAGGCCTCGACCAACTCGCGATGGTAGTTGTCGAGTCCGTTATACTTGCAGCTCTCGCCCATCAAGCAGGCGCTCACCACGATCTTCATTTCCATCCCTCTCAAGCAAAACGCCCCATTTGAGAAAGCTACTCAAATGGGGCGTCGGCGTCTACTGGCTCGGCCGCGGCTTTACTGTTGCTTGGGCATCAGCGGGTTTTCGCGCGTGAGGAGGTTCATAAACTCCTCACCCGTGATCGTCTCCTTCTTGTACAGATAACGAGCCAGCTCGTGGAGCTTGAACTTGTTCTCCTTCAGGATCTGCAGGGCGCGGTCGTGCGCATCCTCAATCAACTTGGCGACAATTGCGTCCACACGCTCGGCCGTACCGGGGGCGCAGGTGAGCGACGTGTCCTGGTTAAGGTACGCATTCTGAACGGTACCGAGCGCCATCATGCCAAACTCGTCGGACATACCAAAGCGCGTCACCATGTTACGGGCGAGCTTGGTGGCCTGCTCGATATCGTTGGCGGCGCCGGTCGTCATCTCACCAAAGATGAGCTCCTCGGCTGCACGGCCACCGCAATAGACGGCGAGCTTGTCCAGGACCTCCTGACGTGTGGTCAGGAAGCGCTCATCCTCCTCGACCTGCATGGTGTAGCCCAGAGCACCGCTCGTGCGCGGCACGATGGTGATCTTGGTGACCGGCGCAGAGCCCTTCTGGCGAGCGGCAACGATGGCATGACCGATCTCGTGGTAAGAAACGACCTGCTTCTCGTGGTCGGACAGCACCGTGGACTTACGCTGTTGGCCGGCGATGACGACCTCCACCGACTCCTCAAAATCGTCCTGCGTGGCGCGCTTGCGACCCTCGCGGACGGCACGCAGCGCGCCCTCGTTGATGATGTTGGCCAGGTCGGCGCCCGAGGCACCGGGCGTGGCGCGGGCAATCGCGGTCAGGTCGATCGGCGGCTGTGTCTTCACGCTCTTGGCATGCAGCTCAAGAATGTTCTTACGGCCGGTCAGGTCGGGCAGCTCAACGGGGATGCGGCGATCAAAACGACCGGGGCGCAGCAGAGCGGGATCGAGGCTGTCGGGACGGTTGGTGGCAGCGAGGACGACGATACCCTTGTGGTTATCGAAACCGTCCATCTCGGTCAGCAGCTGGTTGAGCGTCTGCTCGCGCTCGTCGTTGCCGCTAAAGCCGCCGCCATCGCGCTTCTTGCCGATGGTATCAATCTCATCGATAAAGACAATGCACGGGGCCTTTTCCTTGGCCTGCTTAAACAGGTCGCGAACTTTAGCGGCACCGCGGCCGACGAACATCTCAACAAACTCAGAACCAGAAATACTAAAGAACGGCACGCCCGCCTCGCCGGCCACAGCCTTGGCAAGCAGGGTTTTACCAGTACCCGGAGGGCCAACAAGGAGAGCACCACGCGGCAGCTTGGCGCCGATCTCCTCGTAGCGCTGCGGCTTCTCCAGAAAGTCAACGACCTCCTTGAGGGACTCCTTGGCCTCTTCCTGGCCGGCGACATCCTTAAAGGTCACGCCCACGTCCTTGGAGGCGATCACGCGCGCGCCGGACTTACCCAGTCCGCCGCCGCCAAAACCGCCGCCGCCAAAGTTCATCGACGGGCCGTCATCGCCCATAGCCTTCTTCATGCGGCGGTTGAGCCACCAACCGATGAGGAAGAAAATCGCCATGGGAAGGATGAGCGTGAGCAGGTAGTAGGTCATCAAACCCGAGTTTTTATCGGGAACGACCGACTCCAGCGAAGCGCCAGACTCAAGCACGCGATCGGTAAAGCCCGCATCATTCGGCACACCGGTCGTCTTATAGGCGATGTTCTCGTCCTCGCCCTTCTTGGTGTAATAAATCGTATAGTCGTCGGTGTTGTACTCGACCTTTTCGACGCTCTTCTTGTCGAGCGCTTTCACAAACGTCGAGTAATCGGTCTCCGTAATCTGCTGCGTGTGACCGATGTTGGGGAACAGAACGGTCGAGAGCACGAGGTAGACGACGAAGGCGATGAGCACGTAGAGGATCATATTCCGTCTACGCTTGTTGTCATCCATCTCCATCTGCTTGAACTCCATCTACTGGGGTTGATAATGGTTTCTAGAATACCCAACCCGGACGGCGATAAACCGACGCCGGGCACGAAAAGACAGAGATGGCATCACTGGAAGTCGGCAAGGTTCAAATCTATACGGGCGACGGCAAGGGCAAGACGACGGCTGCGCTGGGGCGCGAGAGGATGTCGAGGAACTGATTGCGATAAAGCCCGCCACCACGGAGCTCGTGCTCACCGGCCGCGGACTGCTGCCACTGGCCGATCTCGCGGACCTAGTCACCGAAATGCGTCCCATCAAACACTACTTCGACGAAGGCCTCCTAGCCCGCCAAGGCATCGAATACTAATTGATCCGAAGGGGGCAGAGGAAAACGGATCATCGACATCACGACGGAGAGCAATGATCCGTTCTCCTCCGCCCCAAGGGATCATTAGGCGGTGGCGCGGCCTAGCCAGTTGCCGCTGTGGTGGTAGATGGTGAACAGCGTGGCCGTGATGAGCCAGGTTACGGGGTAGACCAGTAGCAGGTGCTCAAGCGATGGATCGAACGGCATAATCGCAAACACCCAGATCACCCTCAAGACAACGGTGCCAAAGATGGTGAGCATCATAGGCTGCAAGCTCACGCCGGCACCGCGAATGGAGCCCGACGCGTTTTCGATAATCGAGAAGATCGCGTAGAACGGCGCGATAAAATGAAGAATCGTCGTGGTGTACGCCGAAATCGAAGCATCGTCGACAAACAGGCGCGACAACGGACCCGAGAACACCAGCAGCACGGCAGACAGGCCACCAATGAGCATAAACGACAGCACAAGCGACGTATGGTAGCCCTTTCGCATGCGCTCGTAGTTGCGCGCGCCAAAGTTCTGTGCCGAGAACGTGGTGATCGACACGCCAAGCGCCTCGGTAACCATCCAGACAATGCCATCCAGGCGGCCCGAAAGACCCCACGCCGTGGTGACATCGGCGCCAAACGAGTTGACCGACACCTGAATCAAAACGTTGGAAATCGAATACGCAGCAGACTGAAAGCCAAGCGGCAGACCACACGAGATCATACTATTGCAAATACCGCGATCGATGCCGAGCTTAGACAGCGAAAGACGCCATGCGCCCGGAGCGCGCATCATGCGCAACACGATCATCGTTGCATTGGAGCAAATGGTCAGCGCCACTGCGATGCCGCAGCCCAGCGCCTCCATATGCAACACAGCGACAAAGATGATATCCAGCACCACGTTAACCAAGCAGCCAGAGGCAATGATCACAGCGGGGCCGCGCGTGTCGCCCACGGCACGCAGCAGTGCGGTTCCCATATTAAGCAGCAGTGCCGCAACCATCGCGGCAAAATAACAGCGAGCATAGGCCACGCCCTCGGCCAATAGTTCATGCGGCGTGTTCATAAGCACCAGCATGGGCTCAACGTACACTATGCCAAGAATCGAGAAAACGATACCGCCCACCAGCGCGAGCGTCATGGCTGTATGGACCGAACGACTCAGTCGCTCATCATCGTGCTGACCAAAATACTGACCGGTAATGACCGCGCAGCCGGCCCCGACGCCAACGCAAAAGCCAATGCAGAGCTCGGTGAGCACCATCGTAGCTTGAATGCCACCTAGCGCGAGCTTGCCGCCAAACTGACCGACGATATAGGTACCGATAAGCGTGTAGGCCTGCTGAAAAAACGAACTAAAAAAGATGGGAACGCACAGCGAAAGCAGCTGCTGCCAAATAACACCCTGCGTTACATCGATAGCCGTAGATTTCTTAGCCACACGCCCTCCCCAAAAGCGTACGTCAACCGACAAAACAGTAATTAAAGACCTAAGCTAATAGCAGCTTAGCACCGACCGACGTCGACCGAAACACCCCGAGTCAGAGCCCGGTGCAAACTATCTGCCTAGTGATACAGCCCCGGCTGGTAGTGATACTCGTTGCTCACGTGCGGGCACAGCTGCCAAAAGGCGACGGCACTCGCCGCGGCCACGTTGAGCGAATCGACCCCGTGCGCCATCGGAATACGCACGGCTCGGTCGCAGCCCGCGATAGTCTTGGCGCCCAGGCCGGCACCCTCGGTGCCCATAAAGATCGCCAGGCGATCAACCTCCTGCAGCGCAGGATCGTCCAGCGAAACGGAGTCGTCCGTCAGTGCCATCGCAGCGCACGAAAAACCGGCTTCGTGCAGTGCCGCCAGGCCATCGTGCGGCCACACACGAGCCTCGCTGCCAATACGCGTCCACGGCACCTGAAACACCGTGCCCATGCTCACGCGGGCCGAGCGACGGTACAGCGGGTCGCAGCACGTCGGACTGACCAAAATACCGTCGACATTGAGCGCGGCGGCCGAGCGGAAAATCGCACCCACGTTCGTGTGGTCGACAATACCCTCGAGCACGCACACGCGCACCGGGCGCTCCCCCGCCGCCTCAACGACGCCACCCAAGAACTCATCAACCGGAATCTGCCGCGGGCGACGAAACGCCGCGAGCGCACCGCGCGTCACGTTAAAGCCCGTCAGCTGCTCCATGAGTTCCATGGAAGCCACGAACACAGGAACCGGACCTGCGCCCTCGCGCACAACCAGGCGCTCAAACAGCGGCATCATCTGGTCGAGCCAGCGTTCGCCCAAAAGAAAGCTCACCGGCTCATATCCGGCGCGAACCGCGCGCTCGATAACCTTGGCACTCTCGGCGATAAAGATGCCCTTTTGCGGCTCTAGCACGCAGCGCAGTTCACGCTCGGTCAGTCGCACGTAGGCATCGAGCCGCTCGTCCTCGAGCGAATCAATTCGCAGAACCTCAACGGCATCAGTCATAGCAGCCTGCCCGCACCCTTCTTTACAGCACATCTATACCAAACGAGGCGACGCTAAGCGCCGCCCCATACATTCAATCAACCCGATAATACCGTTCACGCCAGGCGATTTACGCCTCAACGCGACGATACGTCACGAACTCATAATCGACACCCTCGTCGCCCTCGCCCGAGGCAATCGTGGCAACACCGCCACGCCACGCAATCTCCCACGCGGGATCGGCGTCCAAATCGGGAAAGTACGTGTCCACGGCATGAGTGCAATGGTTGTGCGTGACCTCGGCCTCGGCGCAATACGGCAAAAACTGCCGATACACCTCGCCGCCACCGATCACCCAGGCAACGGGCTCATCGGCAACCGCGGCGAGCGCCTCGTCGATGCTATGCACCACGTCGACGCCCTCGACAGCAAAATCCTCGTCGCGGGTAAGCACGATATTGCGACGGTTCTTGAGTGGACGCCCACCGGGAAAACTCAGCAGCGTCTTGCGCCCCATGATGACCGGGCAGCCCTTGGTGCAGGCCACAAAATGGCGCATGTCGGCGCGATTGGACACCACCATGTCGCCCTCGCACCCAATGCCCCAATCGTCACACACGGCAACGATAGCAGATAGCTTACACGTCATGAGCACCACCTACACCGCAATGGGAATGTTCTTGACCTGCGGGCCGTGCTCATAGCCCTCGACGATCAGGTCATCGGTCGTAAACGCATAGAAGTCATGCACATCGGGGTTGAGCGTTACCTTGGGTGCCGCAAACTGCGGACGCTCGATAAGTTCGCGGACAATATCGACATGACGGTCGTAGACATGGGCGTCGGCGATCACATGCAGCAGCTCGCCGGGAATCATATCGATCGACTGCGCAACCATCATCAGCAAGATGGCGTACTGGCACACATTCCAGTTGTTCGCGGCCAAAATGTCCTGGCTGCGCTGGTTGAGAATCATGTTGAGCGTCGGCTTGTCGTCCTGCGGGCGCTGCGTGACGTTATAGGTCACGCTGTACGCGCACGGATACAGGTGCATCTCGGACAGGTCGCTAAACACATACGTGTTGGTCATGATGCGGCGACTGTACGGTGTGTGCTTAAGATCGTACAGCACTCGGTCCATCTGGTCGAAATCGCCCTCGGCATAATGGCTCTTCTGGCCAATCTGGTACCCGTAGGCCTTGCCGATGGAGCCGGTCTCGTCGGCCCACTCATCCCAAATATGGCTGTTGAGGTCATGGACGTTATTGGACTTCTTTTGATAGATCCACAAAATCTCGTCCATCGCAGACTTAAGCGCCGTGCGGCGCAGGGTGAGCGCAGGGAACTCCTCGCGCAGGTCGTAGCGCGCCGTAACGCCAAAGTTTTTAATGGTATAGGCAGGGGTGCCGTCCTCCCACACCGGACGGACCTTTTGGCCCTCGGTGGTGGTGCCATGGTCCAGAATGTCGCGGCACATGGATACAAACTGTTGATCAGCTTTGCTCATTGACCCTCCTGTCAGTCGCCTACAAGCGAGATTCATTGTAGCCCAGGCGCACGCGGCCCCACAGCCCAAACATAAGCCCTCATTTTCTGACATATGCCAGAAATTCCTTGCGCAAATCCGCACGTTCGCTATTCTATTGTTGACATATGTCAGATTTGGAGAGTGTATGGCAGGAAGACGAGAAAAATTACGCCGCGTTGGGATCATCCCCGAATACCGCGGCTTTACCCCCGACGGCCTTGCCAGTGGAGACGCCATCGACATGACGATCGACGAACTCGAGGTGCTGCGCCTGTGCGACCTGGAAGGCCTTAACCAAGAGGCAGTCGCACAGCAGATGGGCATCGCGCGCGCCACGGTGGCGGCTATTTGCAGCCGAGCACATCGTAAGGTGGCAAACGCGCTGGTCAACGGGCGAGCGCTCAGTATCGAGGGCGGCAATATCGCATACTCCCCCATCACCACGACAACGGCCGCATGGCCAGCAAAGGAGGTCAGCACCATGAGGGTGGCAACGACGTACGACAACGGCAACATCTTTATGCACTTTGGCCGCAGCGAACAGTTCAAGATCTACGACATCCAGGATGGCAAGGTGCTCAACGAGCAGGTCGTAGGCACCGGCGGCACCGGTCACGGCGCATTGGTGGGCCTGCTTACCAACGGTGGCGTTGACACGCTCATCTGCGGCGGTATCGGCGGAGGCGCCATCAACGCGCTCACCCAGGCCGGCATCACGGTCTATGCGGGCGCCCAGGGCAGCTGCGATGCCTGCGTCGAGGCCCTCATTGCCGGCACGCTCGCGCAGACCGGCGAGGCCACCTGCGGCTGCCATGTCCACGACCACGAGCACACCCATGAGCATGGCGAGTCCTGCGGCTGCCACGGCCATCACGACCACGACGGACATGAGGGCTGCAGCTGCCACTAGCGGCAAGCACCTCGACGTCAACACGCTTCCGCGCGTGCGACAACCTGCGAACAAACGGCGTAGGCCGCCTGGAGTACCATCCAGGCGGCCTACGCCATACACGACTCAACCAGTCGTTACTTCTTATTGCGCATCTGCGCTTCCATCTGACGCAGCAGGTCCATATCGGACTTAGGACCGCCCATTCCCAGGCCGCCCATGCCGCCCAGGCCCATGGCATCCAGACCGGGAATATTGGGCATGCGCATCTTTTTGCCCTTCTTACCCTTCTTGCCCTTCTTGCCACCGGCCTGTGCCTGATTGGCCATCGAGCGCATGCGGCCCATCATCTTGTTCATCTCGCCCCACTGCTTCATAAGGCTATTGACCTCGGTGGGAGTCACGCCGGCGCCCTTGGCGATACGGGCGCGGCGCTGGCCGTTGATGATGGAGGGACGCAGGCGCTCCTCCTTGGTCATCGACATGATGATGGCCTCGTTCTTGTCGAAGATGCCCTCGTCCAAATTGCCGCCCATCTGGTTGAGCGCGCGCTGGCCGCCGGGGAGCATACCCAAGATGCCCTTCATGCCGCCCATCTTCTTGACAGCCTTCATCTGGTCGAGCATGTCGTTCATGGTAAAGCCCTCGCGCAGCATACGCTCGGCAGCCTCGAGCTGCTCGGCGTCGGCCGCCTCCTGGGCCTTCTCGATGATGCCGACAACATCGCCCATGCCCAAGATTCGCTTGGCCATTCGGTCGGGATAGAACGGCTCCAGCGAATCGGGCTTCTCGCCCATGCTCACGAACTTGATGGGCTTGCCGGTCACCTGGCGCACGGAAAGCGCGCCGCCGCCACGGGCATCGCCGTCGAGCTTGGAGATGATCACACCGTCAAAGTCGGTGCGCTCGGCGAAGGTCGAGACGACGTTGACGATATCCTGGCCGGTCATGGCATCGACGACCATCAGCACCTGATCGGGCTTGACGGCCTTCTTGATATCCACGGCCTCCTGCATCATCTGCTCGTCGATCTGCAGACGACCGGCGGTATCGACGATGACTACATCGCGCAGGTGGTCGACTGCCTCCTGGATGGCACCCTTGGCGATATCGACCGGGTGCTCGCCGTCGCCGCGGAAGACCGGCACGCCGATCTCTCCACCGAGTGTGGCCAGCTGGTCGGCAGCGGCGGGACGGTAGACGTCGCACGCGGCGAGCAGCGGCGAGCGGCCCTGCTTCTTGAGCTGGTAGGCCAGCTTTACGGCCGCCGTGGTCTTACCGGAGCCCTGCAGGCCCACGAGCATGATGACATTGGGAATGCGGTTGCTAAAGACGAGCTTGCTCTCGGTGGAGCCGAGCATCTCGGTGAGCTCGTCGAGCACGATCTTGACGACGTTTTGCGCCGGCGACAGTGACTCCATGACCTCGGCGGTCATGCAGCGCTCCTTGGTCTTGGCGACGAACTCCTTGACGACCTTGAAGTTGACATCGGCCTCGAGCAGCGCCATGCGAATGTCGCGCATGGCCGAGGTAATGTCGGCCTCGGTCAGCTTACCCTTGCCACGCAGGCGGTCAAATGTGTCGTTGAGGCGATCGCTCAGGGAATCAAACACTGGTTACTCCTTAGTTGGACTCGCCCACCAGGGCGCGGCAGAAATCTTTGGCATTGAACTCCTGCAGGTCATCGACCTGCTCGCCCACGCCGATGCGCAGGATGGGAAGCTTGAGCTTCTCGGCCACGGCCATGGCGATACCGCCCTTTGCCGTGCCGTCGAGCTTTGTCATGATAATACCGTCCAGACCCAGCGCCTCGTTAAACTCGAGCGCCTGGTTGAGGCCGTTTTGGCCCGTTGCGGCATCGATCACGAGCACGACATAGACGGGCATGGGGCCGGCGGCCATATTGGCGGCGCGCTTACGGGTCACATTGACCACCTTGGCAAGCTCGCGCATGAGCTCGGGGCTCGTGTGCAGACGACCGGCGGTATCGATGAGCACCAGGTCGCTGCCGCGCTTGTCGGCCTCGTCGAGCACGTCGTAGCAAACACTTGCCGGGTCGGAGCCGCGGTCGCGCTTGATGACGGGGACGCCAGCTCGCTGGCCCCACACATCGAGCTGCTCGATAGCTGCAGCGCGGAAGGTATCGGCCGAACCGATCACGACGTTCTTGCCGCGGGCGGCCATGGCGCTCGCGATCTTACCGACCGTCGTGGTCTTGCCGGCACCGTTAATGCCCACAAACAGCACGCAGCTCGGCGTATCGGAGAACGGATCGCGCTCGATGGGCACAAAGTGCTGCTCAAGCTGCTCGGCCAGGGCGCGACGGAGTTGCGGGGCGGTCTTGAGGTTCTTCTTAGCCGCGGCATCACGCAGGTCATCGGAGACCTTTATGGCGACCTCGGCGCCCATGTCACCCATGACGAGGGTGTCCTCAAGGTCCTCCCAAAAATCCTCGTCGACCTCGCCGCCAAAGTAAAAGACCTCGTTGAGGGCCTCGCGACTGCGCTCAAGTCCGCGCGAGAGAGCATCGAAGAATCCCATTATGCATTCACGACCTTTCCGGTTTCGCGATCGAGTTTTTGCGAGACGACGCGACTGACGCCGTCGGCTTGCATCGAGACGCCATAGAGGACGTCAGCGTCCTCCATAGTACGGCGCTGATGCGAAATGACCAAGAGCTGCGTATCGGAACGCAACACATCGAGCGCGCCGATGAGCTTGGACAGGTTGGCGTCATCGAGTGCCGCCTCGACCTCGTCCAGCACATAGAACGGCACCGTGCGCGTGCGGTACACAGCAAAGAGGAGGGCGAGCGCCGTCAGGCTCTTCTCGCCGCCCGACATGAGCATCATCTTGGTGATGCGCTTGCCGCGCGGCTGCGCCACGACCTCGATACCCGTCTCGGCAGGATGCTCGGGATCGCTCATCTCCAGATGAGCCTGGCCGCCCGGGAAGAGCATAGCGAAGATCTCGCGGAAGTTCGCGTCGACCTTCTCAAACGTCACCAGGAACGCCTTGCGCATCTTGCGATCAATGGCCACCGTGATCTTGGTGAGCGCCTTGCGTGCGCTCTCCAGATCGGCCAGCTGCTCCTCGATGTAGTCGGCGCGGCGCTTGAGCTGCTCGTACTCCTCCATGGCAACTTGGTTAACGGGACCAAGGTTGTTGATCTGGCGCACAAGCTGGTTGAGTTCGCGCTCGGCGGCATCGCGGTCCGTGGGCGCCGGAAGCATGAGCGCTTCCTCGAGCACCGTCGTGCCATCGGCGGTAATGGCCTTGATGGCAGCCTCGACCTGCACCTCGAGCTTGCCACGCGCGACCTTGAACTCGTTTTGCGTCGCCGTGGCGGCATCAACCCGCTCCTTGGCACGGGAGACCTCGGCCTTGGCATCCTCGATGGTCTTCTTGAGCGAAGCGGAGTCCGCCTCCTCCAGAGAGGCCTGGTCACGCAGGCGCGCTGCCCAATCCGACGCGCGTTCCAACAGGGCAGAATAGCGTTCGTGCATGGGATCGACGCGCAGGCGCAGCAGCTCGAGCGAGCGCGAGGCCTGGCGTGTTCCGCGGATACGACGGTCGATGCCCTCAAGACGATGCTCCAGGTCGGGCACGCGGCCCTTCAGCGAACGCAGGCGTTCACTCGTCTGGGCTAGGCGAACCTTGGCGTCGGCGAGCTTGCCGGCAGCTTCGGAATCGTCACGGCGAACGCGGTCGAGTTCGTCGTTGGCCTCGGCAATCTGCAAGCCCAGATCGCTTGCCTGCGCGCGGGCCTCGTCACGCGAACGGGTGAGCTCGTCAACGCGCGGGCGCGCAGCGCGAACGGCTTCGGCGGCCTGCTCGCGGCGCTTGGAGATGCGCACGCGCTCGACCTCGGCATTGTTGGCGCTTTGCTCCAAGCGGCCGATCTCGGAGAGCAGCGAGCGGCGCTCGCCCTCAAGACGGGCAATCTCACCGGCGGCATCGCCCTCAGCGGCACGCGCTTCCTCAACGGCCGCATTGGCCTCGATGACCTGATCCGACACATGCTCAAACACAGCGGCCAAATCGGGCTCAAGCCCCTCCAGCTCGCGAATGCGACGCTTACGCTCCAGAGCACCCGACGCCTCGCCGGCATCGAGGCCCACACGCACCAGGCCGCCGCAGGCGACGCGGGCGCCATCGGAGGTCACGTAAGTCACGCCGTCAACGACCGGCGCCGACAGCGCGGCAGAAAGATCGTCCACGACGTAATAGCCGCCGAGCAGCGCCTCGACGACGGGTCCGTAGCCTGCGCGCACGGACAGACGATCAACCAGACGGGTACCGGCAGCGCCCTCGGCGGCAGCAGAGCCACTCACGCCGCGCGCCACCAGCAGCGCCTCACCCGAGGCGTTCTTCTGGTCCAGAGCGGAACGACCGGCACGCTCAAGCGCGGACGTATCGTCGAACAGCAGCGCATCGATATCGCCGGCAAGTAGTTGCTCCACCAGGCCCTCAAGCTCGCGCGGGGCCTCGAGCACGTCGCCCAGACGACCCGAGACATCGTCGCCCAGCGCACCCACCAGACGGCTCACGAGCGGCGAGCTGTCGGCCATGCGGGCATCGAGTTTCTTTTGGCTGGAAAGCTCCGAGCGCACCTCGGACAACTTGTTGCGCGCCTCGCTCTCGCGGGCACGCAGGTCCTTCAGGGCTGCACGGGCGACCTCGGTGGCTTCACGCGCATCGGCCTGGGCCTGGCGCGCTTCCTCAAGAGCGCCCTCAAGCTCCTCGGCGCGGTCGCGACGGCTCTCGAGCGAGGCCGTGACCTCCTCGAGCTGCTCGTCAATCTGCTCCAGGCGCGAGGCATACATGTTGTCCTCGACCTCGGCATTGCTCAAGGAATCCTTCAGCTTGGCGAGCTCGAGCGCGGCGTTATCGGCCACGCGCTGCACATCGCGTTGCTCTCGCGTAAGCTGCGAAATCTGATTGTCGAGCGCCACGCGCCGCTCGTGGAGCTCAGCGGCGGCAGGACCAGCGGCGTCAACGTCCTCCTGGGCTTGCATATGCGCACCGGTCACTTCCTCAAGCTGCGCACGCGCGTCCTCGAGCTCCTCGACCACGCGACGACGCTGATGCTCGGAGCTCGAAATCTGACCGCGCATGTCAGACAGGCGCGACACCATGTTGTGGCCCTTTTCCTCGAGCAGGCGCATGTCGGAGTTAATGCGGCCGACCACATCTTGCATATGACGGCGTTGCTCGCCCAGGTCGCCCACAAACAGGCCCTTTTCCTCAAGCATAACCTGGAGCTTCTCGAGCTCGCGCTCCTTTTCGCTCATGCGGTACTGCGCAAGCTCCAGCTCGGCAGCACCTTCCTTGGAGCGGCTCTCCAGGTCGTTCCACTGCGACTGCAGCGAACGAAGCTCATCGACAGCCAGCATCTGCGTAAGCTCGTTCGCGCGCGAGGACAGCTCTTTGTACTTGCGCGCGCGATCGACCTGACGCTCCAGCGGTCGCAGCTGACGGGCGATTTCCTTATTGATGTCGCGGGCACGCGTCAGGTGCTCGTCCATCGACTTAATCTTTTTGAGCGCACGCTCCTTGCGGCGCTTGTGCTTGGAAATGCCGGCGGCCTCCTCGATGAGGGCGCGACGCTCCTCGGGGCGGCTCTGCAAAATGGCGTCGAGCTTGCCCTGGCTGATGATGGAATGCGTATCCTTGCCTAGGCCCGAATCGTGCAGGATGTCCTGAATGTCCATCAGGCGGCACGGACTCGAGTTGATGAGGTACTCGCTTTCGCCCGAACGATACATACGACGGGTGATGGCGACCTCGTCAAAGTCGACGGGCAACATATGGTCCGAGTTATCGAGCACCAGCGTGACCTCGGCGACACCCACCGGCTTGCGCGCCGACGAGCCCGAGAAGATGACATCCTCCATGGCCTGGCCGCGCAGCTGCTTGGCGCTCTGCTCGCCCAGGACCCACAGAATCGAGTCGGAGATGTTCGATTTTCCCGAGCCGTTTGGACCGACGATGACGGTCAGGCCCGGCTCAAACGTCATATGGGCGCGGTCGGCAAACGACTTGAACCCTTTGAGCGTGAGGGACTTGAGATACACGGTTCCTCGCTTACACGTGCTTCTTGTTCAGAATCACGCCGTTGGTGGTGTAACCCATGCGGTCGAGCGCTTCGAGCGCGGCAGCTCCCTCGGCTTCCTTCTTTGAGGAGCCGGAGCCGCGACCCTGGCGAATACCATCGATCAAAACCACAGCGGTAAAGGTGGGCGCATGCGCCGGGCCCTCGGAGCCAACGAGCTTGTACGCCGGGGGCTCGTGACCGTCGGCCTGCACGCACTCCTGCAAAAACGACTTGGGGTTCGCAGGATGCTCGGCACGCTCGGAAGCCAAATGCGGCTTAAGCGTACGGTGAATGAACTCCGCCGCAACGTCCCAGCCGGCATCCAGGTACAGCGCGCCCACGAGCGACTCATAGACGTTCTCGAGGGCCGAATGCAGGCCGCGCGCACCGGTACCGGTCTCGGAAGCACCAAAGATGATGATGTCGTCGATGCCCAGCTCGTGAGAAACCTCGGACAGCGTAGCGCCCGAGACAAGCGACACCTTCAGGCGCGTGAGCTTGCCCTCGTCAAACTCCGGATAGGACTCAAACAGGGAGCGTGCGACCACAGCGCCCAAAATGGAATCGCCCAAGAACTCAAGGCGCTCATAGCTGGCAGAAACCGGCTGGCCCTCGACGGCCGAGGGATGCGTAAGCGCCGCGCGCAGCAGCACCTTATTGTTGAACTCGTGGCCCAGGATTTCCTGGGCGCGCGTAAGTCGGTCGGATAAAGCCAAGACTTAGGCCTCCTTGGCAGCTTCGATAGCGTCGACGGCGTCGGCGACAGAGTTGAGCGAGAGCAGGGTCTCGTCATCGATCTCGAGGTTGAACTCGTCCTCGATAGCCGTAACCAGCTGCAGGCGCTCGAGCGAGTTGGCATCGAGGTCGTCAAAGGTGGTCTCCTCGCTAATTTCGGCAACATCGACGCCCAGAACGTCAGCAGCGACCTCGGCGATCTTGTCGAAGATTTCGGAGCGGTCCATAGCGCTTCCTCTCATAGTGCATGAATACCAAAAGAATGGTACCGCCCGGGCGGTACCAAGACACGGTTCTGATTCTACCCCACGACGTGCGCCGCGAAGCACATAACAGCGCTCTAACTCGCTCTTATAAAACGATACCGTCCATAGAGTTGGCGACATTCTCGACCAGCCCGGCGCGCACGGCTTCGGCCGCCGCGAGCGTACCGTTTTTGACAGCCTCGACCGAGGTGGCACCATGGCCGATCAGGACCACGCCGCGCAGGCCCAAAAGAATCGCGCCGCCCTTGGCGTCGCCCGAAAGCTTGGCTTTAATCTCGCGCATCTGCTTTTTGATGAGCAGCGCGGCAATCTTGGTGCCGAGCGAAGACATAAAGACACCCTTGAGCTCCTGCAGCAAAAACTTGGCAGCGCCCTCGGTGGCCTTGAGCGCAATATTGCCCGACATGCCATCGGCAACGACGACATCGAAGTTACCTGAGGTGATGTCCGTTCCCTCGCAGTTACCAACAAAGCCGGGAACGGCGGCTTTCATGGCCGGGAAGCAGGCCTTGGTAAAGTTGGAGCCCTTCTCGTCCTCGGTGCCGTTGGCAAGCAGGCCCACGCGGGGATGCTCGATGCCCAGGACGACGCGAGCATAGGCGCTACCCATCTGAGCAAAACGCACCATGTCATCGACCTCGACATCGGGGTTGGCGCCCATATCGCACAGCACCGTCAGACCGCCGGCACGATTGGGCAGCGCATTGGTCAGACAGGGGCGCACCGGCTGCTTCTTGCCTTCGGCCTGATACCTAAACGGCGTCACATAGGCGGTGGCGGCAGCGGTCATGGCACCGGTGGAACCGGCGGAGAAGAACGCATCCGCGTTGCCCTTCTTAATGGCGCGGCAAGAAAGCACGATCGACGACTTACGCTTGGTCATCACGGCGCGAATGGGATCGTCATCCATGGCGATAACGTCAGGTGCCTCAAGGGCCTCAACACGTGCATGGGAAGCGGCAAAGGGATTGACGATTTCGGTGGGGCCAGCTGCCAAGACCTCGATATCGGGATCGGCAGCAAGTGCAGCCTCGATACCATCGAGAACAACCTGAGGTTTCTCGTCTCCGCCCACAACGTCTACACAAACGCGAACGTTACTCATATACATGCTCCTTATACAAAAATGGCCGACTCATTGAGCCGGCCATTGTGGTTCCATTTGGAACGGCATCGCATCCAGAGTATACCGTTACTCGGTAACGATAACCTCGCGGTCCTTGTAGAAACCGCAGCTGGGGCACACGTGGTGCGGAAGCTTAACAGCGCCGCAACGGGGGCACGTGGACTGAGCCGCAGCCGAGATCTTCATGTTGGCGGAACGACGGGTGTGAGTGCGGATACGACCCTGCTTTTGTTTAGGTACGGGCATAGTGACCTTCCTTATGAACTATCCAGTGTGGCGATTACGCGCAAGTAGCGATACTACCACAGTTTTACTCATCGAGCTTGAGATTCTTCAATGCTGCAAATGGATTTTCCGTGGCTTCGGCCCATTCTGCCTCTGCCTGGGCGGCGCAATCGCATTGCTCGACGTTGAGATTGCAACCGCAAGTGGGGCACAGACCGCGACAATCGGGCTTGCAAAGCACCACAAACGGCGTGTCCATAACGACCGCGTCATTGATGGGCTCGCCCAGATCGACGATGCGGTCCTCACCCAGGAGCTCGTAGCCATCCTCGTAGGCCTCGGGATCCTCGGGCTCTTCAAAGAGGTAGAACTCCTCGATCTCGCCGGCGATATCAAACGAGGCGGGCTCCAAGCAACGGTCGCACTCGCCGGTGGCGTGCGCACGGACCATGCCCGTGAGCAAGACACCGGTACCGGCATTGGTAAAGACAACGTCGTAGTCGATGCCGTCCTGTAGCTGGTACTCCTTCTCGCCCACCGTGTAGGTGGCGACATCGACCTTACCGGTCAGCGGATACGAATCTCCAGGAAACTCGAGCTGCTCGGAAAGATCGACGGTAACGCTCGGGAACTCAGCCATTACCACTGACCATTCTGTTGGGCGGCACCCTCGTTGAGCTGCTGACGGCAACGGGTAACGGTGCCGGTCAGGCTCTTGAGGTTCTCCTCCAGGTGCGTAAAGACCTGCTCTGCGTAGTCCTCGGCAGCATAACGCGTCTCGCGCTCGTACTGCTGGGCACGATCGCGGATGTCGTCGGCCTGCTGCTGCGCAAGTCGGACGATCTCCTGCTCACCGGCAATGGTGAGGGCCTGCTGCTGAGCGTCGGCGATGATGGAATCGGCCTGAGCGGCGGCGGAAGCCATAAGCTCCTCGCGCTCCTTAAGGATACGGCGGGACTTCTGCCATTCCTCGGGATAGCTCATGCGGATCTCGTCGAGGATATTGAAGAACACGTCGGCGTCGATGACCTTGAACTGAGCGTTCTTGCCGAAAGGCGGCTTGGCTTCCTCGATCAGCCCTTCGAGCTCATCGACCAAGCTGACGATCCTATCGCCAGGAAAATTCTCGCCCGGCATCCGGTCTCCTTTCATAGGTAACATATCATCGTGCTAGTTTACCACATGCCACCAGGCAATAAAAAACGTCACGAAAAGCGATGTCTGAGCGCTTCGACCACGTTGGGCGGCACAAACGTCGATACATCGCTGCCGAGCGAGGCGATCTGGCGAACGACCGAGCTCGAGATGTAACCGTACTGCGGAGCACTCATGACAAAGATGGACTCCAGCTCGCTATCCAAGCGATAATTGAGGTCGGCCTGCTGCAGCTCATACTCAAAGTCGGTCATGGCGCGCAGGCCCTTGACCACGGCCCCCGCCCCCTGCTCACGAGCGAAGTCGACCAAGAGGCCGGTAAAGGGCAGGACTTCGACGCCGTCGATATTACCGAGCGCCTCGCGGGCCAGCGCCACGCGCTCATCGAGCATAAACGTGGTGCCCACACCGTTTTTACCCTGCGACTCTGCAACAGCGACGATCACACTGGGAAAGATGCGGCGGGCGCGGCGGATCACATCGATATGGCCAAACGTGATGGGATCGAAGGTGCCCGGGACGATCACGCGGTTGATGGTGTCATTCATGGGCGTCCTCCTGAAACGTCGTGGCATCGTTGTTATCGGCATCGGTGACGGCACTATCGTCCTCACCGTCGTCATCGCCGACCCAACGAAGCAGGTCGACCGAGGTAATGCCGTAGCGCTTCTCACGTACAGCCTCAAAGCCTGCCGGATGCGCGCCCGCATCGGCGGAGGCATGCTCAAACAGGGCATAAGCGCCAGGCGCAAGCAGACCCTGCTGAGCCAGGTTCTGCAGCATTTCCTCGACCGGCTCGGCACCAAAAGCATAGGGCGGGTCGAGCAGGACCAAATCAAAGGGGCCGCCCGGTACACGACCGCGCGAGGCACTTGCCAGCATGTCGCCCGTGACCACACGCCAACGCGCACGGTCACAGCAGAGCGACTCGATATTCTTGGTAATGAGCCGCGCGGCGTTGCGATCGATCTCAAACGTCGTGAGCGAGCGGGCCCCACGAGAGAGCATCTCTAACCCTAAGGCACCGGAGCCGCCAAAGGCGTCCAGCACACGAACCTCGTCCAAATCGAAATCGAATGCCGACATGACCATAGATGCGCACGCCTCGCGCACGCGATCAGTCGTGGGGCGGGTGACATCGCGACCACGGGGCTCCTCGATCTTACGACCGCGCCATTCGCCGCCGATGATTCTCATCCTCCGCTGACCTCCTTAAAGATATGTCGATAACGCATGGCGACCGCCTCGCGCAAGGGACGCGTCGCCACAGAGTCAAGGTTGCAAGCATACCGCAAGAGCTCGACCGCGTCCAAATGGGCCCATTCGATAAGGTCCTCATCGGCATCCAGGTCCACAAAGCGCAAGGTCACGCCACCGTGCTGACGGTACCCCAGGATTTCGCCCTCGTGACGCAGACGCAGGTCCATCTGGGCAAGCGTAAAACCATCCGAGGTCTTTTCGAGCGACTGGAGACGGTCTTGTGCCGCCGAGGCGCCGCCATTGCCCTTGGAGTGCGTCATGACCAGGCACGTGCCCGACACGCTGCCGCGGCCCACGCGACCGCGTAGCTGATGCAGCGCCGCCAAGCCAAACCGCTCACCGTTCTCGATGGCCATGACGGTGGCGTTGGGCACGTCGACGCCCACCTCGACCACCGTAGTCGAGACGAGCACGTCAATCTCGCCACGCTTGAAGGCGTCGATCACGCGATCCTTCTCCCCCGCTGGCATACGGCCGTGAAGGCGCTCGATGGCAAGACCCGGCAACGCCAGACGCAGGCGATCGAGCTCGGTCGCCGTATCGTGCAGCGGCACAGGCACGGTCACGCGGCCCTCGTCGTCGCGGGCGATACCGGGCACGTCTTCAAGCTCATCGGCCGAGTCACTCGGCTCCACGAGCGGGCAAATCACGTAGGCCTGCTGACCCTTTTCATGCGCCTCGCGGATGGCGCCATAGGCGAGGTCGCGGCTCGACTCGGTGAGCACGCGTGTCGTCACGCCAGCGCCAGGGACGGGCCGATGGCGGATGATACTCGTGTCCAGATCGCCGTAGACCGAAAGCGCCAGCGTACGCGGGATCGGTGTCGCCGTCATAACGAGCAGGTCCGCACCGGGGCCCTTCGCACGTAGGGCGTTGCGTTGGCCAACGCCAAACCGGTGCTGCTCGTCGATGACGACAAGCGACAGATGATTGAACGCAACGTTATCCGAAAGCACCGCGTGGGTTCCAAAGAGGACGTCGAGCTCGCCCGATTCAAGCTGGGCATGGATCTGCTCGCGCTCTGAGGCCGGCGTGGCACCCGTCAGAAGCGCCCAGGACATGCCCGCCTGCGAGAGCAGAGGGCCGGTCTTATCGGCATATTGGCGCGCCAACACGCCCGTGGGCGCCATAACGCAGGCCTGCGTACCGCTATCGGAAGCCACAGCCAGAGCGCAGGCGGCAACGGCGGTCTTACCGGTACCGACATCGCCCAGCAGCAGGCGGTTCATCACGCGCCCACCATCGCACATATCGCGCAGGATATCTTGGAACGCGGTCTCCTGCTCGTCGCTCAGCGAAAACGGCAGGGCTTGCTTAAGCGCGGCCAGGTGCTCGCCCGCGGTGTGGGCATAGGGAACCACATCGACCAGGCCGCCGACGTTGCGCAGGCGCAGCGCCAGCTGCAGGTAGAGGCACTCCTCGTAGGCAAGCCGTGCGCGCGCGATATCGCGCTCTGCCATACTCGATGGAAAGTGGATCGAACGCAACGCGCGGGCATTGCTCATGAGCTTCCGCTTTGCGCGCAGCGGCGCGGGAATCGGATCGAACGGATTGCCGACGACCTCGAGCGCGCCGCTTACGATGCGGCGCATCCATGCCTGGCTCACGCCGTCACTTACGTAGTGGACCGGCAAAATGGTACCCGCGGCACGACCGTCCTCAAGCTTTTCAAAATGCGGCGAGGCCATCTGCTTAAAGCCGTAGGCAAACTCGACCTTGCCCATCACGGCCAGGCGGTCGCCCTGCTTAAGCTGCTGGGCAATCCAGGGCTGGCGGAAAAAGGCGACCTGAAGCACACCCGTCTCGTCAACGAGTGAGACTTCGGTAACCTGCATGCGCGGACGCGGCTGCTTTTGGACGATACGGTCGACCGTGGCGACAATCGTGCAAACGGTGCCGATGGGCGCCATCTCGATGGACCACGAGCGGGTAAAGTCGAGGTATCGATGAGGGATATGGAGAAGGAGGTCCCCCACCGTCCGAATTCCCAGACGGCGAAGGGCCTCCTCACGTTTACCCGAAACATATTTGAGTCGCGCGATATCCTCGTCGAGCGCATTGCTCTGGGCAAAGCGCTCCGAGACGCGCGGCACGGAGCACAGCTCGGACATGGGCAGTTGCCTACTCGATCGAGAAGATCACGGGATAGAGCGGCTGCTCGCCACGATGGGCGTCGACCTCCAGATCGGGCTGAGCCTCCTCAATGGCGTCGACGATCTCCTGGAAGGCCTCATCGGACAGTTCCTCGCCGGCCAGAATCGTCAGCGCGTCGCCCTCCTCTTCCTCCTGCATACGGTTGATGCAATCGAGCGTGACCTGCTTCACGTCAGAGCCGACCACATCGATGGAGCCGGCAATGATGCCCATGACGTCACCGGAGTGAATCGGCGAGCCGTCGGAGGCACTGGAGTCGCGCACGGCGCGGGTGACCTCGCCATCGCGGACCTCGCTGATGGCGTCGACCATAGCGGCAACAGCATCCTCGAGCTCGGAATCGGGCAGGACCGCGAACAGCGCAGAGAAGGCCTGCGGGACGGTCTTGGTGGGAACGACGGCGACCTTCTTGTCGGTGCAGGCTGAGGCAGCAGCCTCAGCGGCCATGCGGATGTTGCCGTTGTTGGGCAAGATGATGACCGAGGTCGCGTTGACCTGGTCCACCGCGCCCAGCAGGTCGGCGGTCGAGGGGTTCATGGTCTGACCACCCGACACGATCACGTCGACGCCGAGGGACTTGAGGATGTCGGCCTCGCCGGAACCGGCGGCAACGGCGACAAAGCCCAGCGCCTTGGCGGGCTCGGAGGCCTTTTCCTGGTCCTCGTGAATCTTGGCGGTACGGTCGTGGGCCTCCATCTCCATGTTGTGGATAAAGACCTCATAGATCTGACCGAGCTGCAGCATGTGCTCGAGCACCAGGTTGGGGGTGTTGGAGTGCACATGGATCTTGTAGTCGGGATAGGCGCCCACGAGTAGCTCGCAGTCGCCCATGGAACCCAGGAACTTAAGGCACTCGTCCTCGTCAAACGGGGCGTCGGCCTTAAACAGGAACTCGTTGCAGTAGCGGAACTCCGAGCCCTCCCAATCGTCGTTGGCCTCGATCTCAACGCGACCAAGGGCCGCGTCGCGGGCAGAGCCAGCGGAATCAAACGTGGCGGAGAAATCCTCGACAACGGTGCTGCGGCCAAGCGCGGCGGCAACAAAGTTCTCAAGGAAAATAGCAAAGCCGAAGGCGCCGGAGTCAACCACGCCGTTCTCCTTGAGGACGGGCAGCAGGTCGGGCGTGCGAGCAACGGACTGATATGCCTCGACGACGATGGCGTCGAGCGCGTCCTCGGCCGAGAACTTCTTCTTCTCGCACTCGTCGGCCTTGGTCGAGACATCGCGCAGCACCGTGAGAATCGTGCCCTCGATGGGCTTGCGGACGGCCTGGAAGGCGACCTTGACGGCACGACGGAACGCAAAGGCGATGTTGGCGGACGTGATGGGCTCATCGGCAGAGACGAGACCCTCGGCCACGCCGCGCAGGATCTGCGAGGTGATGACACCGGAGTTGCCGCGGGCACCCATCAGGGAGCCGTGAGTGATGGCGGCGGCGATGGCTTCCATGTCGGCGTCGGCAGGAAGGGCGGAGAGCTCCTTGGTCACCGAAGCGAGCGTGAGCGACATGTTGGTACCGGTGTCGCCGTCGGGTACGGGGAAGACGTTGAGCTTGTTGATCTCCTCGGCCTTGTCGGAAACAGCAGCCGCAGCGATCGGAAAACAGGTGCGAATGGTCTTTGCAATCATGGGTATTTGAATCTCCGTTTTCGGATGCTAGTTCAGACGGCTCTTGAGCGCGTCGATATGGATGCCGATCTTAAGGCTGGCGGGATCGATCTGGGCGATCTCCTGCAAAGTGAAGGCAACGGAGCTCGAAAGATTGTGGCAAACGGACTTCATGTTGACGCCGTTCTCGAGCACGACGTGAAGATCGACCGTAAGGCCGTTCTCGTCGGCGGAGACAAGCACGCCCTTGCGGAGGCGCTGACCGGCAAGCAGGCGCACGCTCTCGGCGCCCTGGAGCTGCTCAGCCATACCGACAACGCCATAGCACGTCATCGCTGCGTAACCGGCAATATCGGCAATAACGTCGTTCGAGACGCTCAGGCTGCCGTTAATGGTCTCAGACACAAGAATCTCCTTATCTGGTGCTCGCGGCACCATCTCGTGGGAGCAATCATTGTAATATTCTACAACGACCGCGCCGTGTTGAGGTGGCGGGCCTCCGGATTACATCCTCGACACGAAATGTTGATATGGTAACGTTCGCGAACGGCGATCGCGACATGAAAAAACCCGCCGCATAAGCGACGGGTTTTACAACCTGGCTCCCCGGGTAGGACTCGAACCTACAACAGCGCGGTTAACAGCCGCGTGCTCTACCATTGAGCTACCGAGGAATTTAAAGCCCAACGGAAAGGGCTGGAAAATTCTGGCTCCCCGGGTAGGACTCGAACCTACAACAGCGCGGTTAACAGCCGCGTGCTCTACCATTGAGCTACCGAGGAAT
>CABSYW010000015.1 GCA_902482035.1 uncultured Collinsella sp.
CCTCCGTGGCGGCTGGGGGTGGGGGCTATGTTCTGGCTCCCCGCCGGCCATGGCGATGACGAATGCCATGAGCAGTGCAGCGGCCTGCTGGTCACCCGTGGTGGGCAGGAAACCCTTGACCGTCTTGACGATGTTCGTCACGGTCTTGGGTGTGCCGGGATCGGGCGTCGGCACGGGCGTCTCGGGCTTCTTGTACGTGTTGTTGAACACGATACCCTCGACGCTCTTATCGCCCTTGGCAAAGGCGACATTCGCCTTGAGGTTGCCCTCGCCGTCGTCGACCACGTTGACGGTCGCGGTAAAGACGGACTTGTCGTAGGTTATACCGGCCTCGTCGCCCTTGACCTCGCTGATGGTGTAGACGTACGTACCGGGCTCGCTGTACTCGAACTTGTCGAAGTTGATCTTACCGTCGGCATCGTTGGTGACGGCGGACTCGATGCCCTCGCCAACGAGCTTAAAGCTGAACTCGTCCTTCTTGAGCTCGCGTCCCTCGAGCACCTTGATGGCGCCGATGGAAACCTGCGTGGGCATGGCGTGGTACTTGTTGGTAAAGCCAGCCGACTCGGTGGTTCCCTCGAGCTTGTGCGTCGCGGTCAGCGTGCCGTCACCATTGTCGGAGACGGTGGTCACGACGGTGTAGGTCGCGCTGTCATAGGTGACGCCCTTGTACAGGCCGAGTGCGTTGGGGCAAGCCTCGCGCAGCGTGTACGTGTGCGTGCCGGGTGCCTCGTAGCGGATCGGGCTCAGCGTAACGGTGCCGTTGGCGTCGTTGGTGCCGCTAGCGACAACCACGCCGTCCTCGAGCAGATCAAACGTGAACTCGCCAGCCGCAAGGTCGCGGCCGGTCAGACGCTTGACGGTCTTGACCTGATCGGTCACGGAAGAATCGGTAGGCGTTACGCCATAGGTGTTGGTGAACGTGAAGGCCGCACCGTCATCGCCGTCGCGCACGACACTTAGATGTCCGGCACCGTCGTCAGTCACGGTATAGGAAACCTTGCGCGTGGCGTTGGCGTCGTTGGTCACACCAGGGGCGCTACCGGACTCGGCCACCGTGTAGGTAAAGGTGTGCGAGCGCGGGGCAGCGGGATCTGCGGGCTCGGACTCGTCGCTGGGCTCGTCGGCGTTGGCATCAGCGTCGGCGTCGGCCTCTTCAGCCTCTGCCTCGTCGGCCTCAGCCTCGTCAGCTTCGTCTGCCTCGGCCTTATCGGTCGCATCGTCCGTCACGCCCAGGGCGCGGTTGAGGTCCTCGAGCGTAAAGTGGATCTTGCCAAAGTCCACGTTGCCGGCCGCGTCGTTGGTTGCGGTCGTGCGCTCGGGCATCGGGGCACCCGCCTCGTCAGCGGTCACGGTAAAGGTAAACTTACCCGCGATGTCGGCCGGGGTCAGGCCCTCGGCTGCCTGGAGCTTCTTGGTGCCAGCGAGCGCGGCATCAGCGGCATCGGTGCCGTAGACGTTCTCGAACACGGGCTCGACGCCACCGTAGTCAGGCTTTGCCGTCAGGGTACCGTCGCCGTTGTCGACGACGATGACCTTAAAGCTAAAGCTCGACTTCGCGGCAGTAATACCCTTTGCTGCGAGCGGGGACGTGTACTCAAACGCCGTGTAGTTGATAGTCCACGCAAGATTCGCATCCGTGTCGGTACGGATGGCGCGCTTGGCGTTTACCAGATCGGCGAGCATCTCGGTCGTGTAATGCAGAGCGCCAAAGCTCACCTGGCCGTTAACGTTGGTAACGCACGTACCCTCGATGGCTTCCTTCTCGCCCGCATAGGCGATGCCAAAGTAGAACTCGCCGTCGGCCAGCGGACGACCGGTCAGGGTCTTGGTGGCGACAATCTGCGCAAGCTCGCCGCCCGGGTTATCGGTCGATGCACGGTAGCTGTTGACGAACGGAACCACGGCGCTCTCGACCGTAGCGGCACCAGTCTTGTACTCGGTTACCGGCGTTCCCTTGTCGGGGTTGCCAATAACGGTCGTCGTGGCGGTGAGCGTACCAGCGCCATCGTCGGCGATAGCGATCGTCACGGTGCGCTCGGCGTCGTCGTAGGTGTAACCGTGCTGGCCGTCGTTCTTCTCGGCAACGGTGTATGTAAAGGTCTTGCCCGCGTCAGCCTGCGTAAACTTGACCTCATGGCCAGCCAGGATGTCGATCAGACCAACCGTTGCCTCTGCCGTTGCAGGGGACTTGTACACGTTGGCGCCCTCGTGCAGGCCGAGCGCGATGGCCGAGGCCTCGTCGGCGGGCGTCACGGTAAAGGTAAACTGGCCCTCGGTCATGGGACGTCCGGAGAGGGTCTTGCTGAGCTTAAGGCCGCCGGCCGCGACGTAATCGAGCTCAGTGCGGTACGTGTTGGTAAAGCGGCCGCTTTCCTTCTTGGTGACGTTGGCGATCAGGACGCCCTTGCCGTTATCAGTCACGGTTACTTCGGCGGTTGCGACATGCGCGTCATACGTCATACCGGCCGCGCTGCCCGCGTTCTCGCGGATCTCATACTTGTAGGTTCCGACAGCCGTGTAGTGGATCTTGCCGAACTTGATGGCGGCGATGCCGTCCTTCGCGTCCTTCTTGCTCACGGTTACGGTTGCGGGATCGGGCAGCGGGGTGCCCTCGGGGGCGGTGACGGTAAAGCTGAACTTGTCCGCATCCGTCCAGTCGCGGCCGTCAATGGCCTTGCTCAGGTCAAAGTCGAGCTCTGCGTCGATCGGGGTCACACTGTAGGAGTTCTTGAACTCGGCGGGCTCGGTGCCCTTCAGGACATGCTCGGCCTTGAGGGTGCCGTCGCCGTTGTCGGTGATGGTGGTCTCGATGGTGAACTTGGCATCGCTGTAGGTGATACCGCCGGCGTTGCCCTTGAGCTCGCGCAGCGTGTAGGTGTGCTTGCCGGGCCTGGTGTAAGTGATTTTGTCCATGGCGATCGTGCCGTCGGCAGCGTTAGTGCCCTTGGCGACGACCTCATCGCCCTCGACGAGCTCGAAGGAGAACTCACCTTCCTTGAGGTCGCGGCCGTCCAGGACCTTGGTCGCGGTGATCTGGTCGGTGACGCTCGTCGCGACAGGCGTCACGTTATAGGTGTTGGTGAACGTAAATGCCACATTGCCATCCGACTTGCGGGACACCCTCAGATTACCCTCGCCGTCATCAGTCACGGTGAAGGAAACCGTACGCGAAGGCTCGACGTCGTTGGTCACGCCAGCGACCTCGCCGGACTCTGTCACGGTGTAGGTAAAGGTGTGCTCGCGCTTCTCGGGCTTCTTGCCCAGAGCCTTGTTAAGGTCGTCGAGCGTAAAGGTGATCTTGCCAAAGTCGACCTTGCCCTTGGCATCATTGGTCACGCTCGCGTTCGCGGGCATGGGTGCGCCCTCTTCACCGGTCACGGTAAAGGTGAACTTACCGGTAATGTCAGCCGGGGTCAGGTCATCAGGAACCTGCAGATTCTTCTTGCCCACAAGCGATGCCTCGACAGGCGCGGCAGTGTAGGTGTTTACAAACTCGTTGCCGGCGTCGCCGTAGACAGCCGTCGCCGTCAGGGTACCATCGCCGTTGTCGACAACGGTCACATATGCGTCAATTGCCGCCGTGGTAGCGCTCACGCCCGCAGGCAGCTCGCCGGTCTGTTCGGCAGCAATGTAATGAATGGTCCACGTGGGCTTGTCTGCCCTGGCGTCAAACGACGCCTTGTCTTCCTCGACAAGCTTGGCAAGCGACTTGGTCGTGTACGTCAGCGGACCGAACTCAACCTTGCCACTCTTGTTGGTTGCGTTCAGCAGGACCTCGTCGTGCCCCGCGTAGCTCAACGTAAACTTGAATTCGCCGTCGGCCATCAGGCGCCCCGTGAGCGTCTTGGTAGCCTCAAGAGTCAGCGGGGTTTCCGTCTTGGCGCTATAGGTGTTCGTGAACTTAGTCTCACCCGAGGTCTTTTCAACGTCGGCCTTAAGCTCGCCCTTGGCGTTAACCGTCACAGTCACCTTGAACGTGGCAACGTTCTTGCTGTAGGTAACGCCACCGGCGTCGCCCTTGACCTCGCGGACCTCATAGGTGTACTCGCCCGGCTCGGCATAAGTAATCTTGCCAAAGTTAATGGCTGCCTTGCCCTTGTCGAGATCGGCATTGGTCACAGTTACGGTCGCGGGGTCGGGCATCGGGGCATTGTTGTCGGACGTCGCGGAGAGCTCAAACTCAAACGCATCCGTATCCGCCCACTTGCGGCCCTCGAGCACCTTGGTCAGACCAAAGTCAGTCTTGGTATCCACCGTTGTCGGCTTGGTTGCAAGGCTAAAGATAATCTTGCCGTTGTTGCCCAGGTGCGAATGCACGTGCGTGGAAGTCGCAACGGAGGAAAGGTCATTCCACCTGGGGTTCAGCACGTCGCGCGCGGTCTCGGTCTTGTTGCCGTTCGCCTCCACATCGTCCTTGGTGGTATGCAGCTGGTCGATATAGGCCAAGCGCGCGGTTCCCTTATTAAAGGACCAATAGCCGTCATCTTTGACCAGAGCGCCGTCGTAGCTGGCGATCTCGTGCCCCTCAAACTCCACAACGGCATAGTCGTCCTTCGGCTTGCCGTTTGCGCCCATCGCCACAAACTCGTCCTTGTAGTAATAGACGTCGTTGCCCTGCGGCTTTACCGTCGCGCGCTGGGTGCATTCCTTGTCCGTGTAGATAGGCGTGATTTTTTGGAAGTAATAGTAGCTGTTGGTATCGGCGGGCTCAAACTCGGCGACAACATCTCCCAGCTCGCCGCCCGACCACTTGTTGGCCAGGAAGTAGACCGTCTGGTTGTCGGCACCCTTATGTTTCTCGATATACTTCTTGAGTCCGTCATCGGGCGTAAACAGGTTGTTACGCGCGGCGTCCTTGACGCTCGAGGTGTATTTAATCTGAATAGGCTTGATGTCATTGAGCGACGTGCGCTCAAAGATCCCGTTTTCCATGTCCACGTGATAGCGGATCAGCGGAATCAGCGATGCGGGAATCTTGACCGTCACGATATCGCCCTGCTGCGCATTGGCAGAGCGCTCGACGGTGATGACCAGGTCCTTGGCCACGCCCGAAAACTCGTACGTGTCCGTATTGCCCTTGGTTGTCTTGGTCACTTCATCAAAGGGGACGCCATTAATCTGAGCGCTGACAAACGTATCGACCTGCATAAAGTCGCCCAGCTCATCACTAAAGGTGATGTAGCCGGACTTGCTCTCGTCGTAGCCATCCTCGATCTGAGTGGGAGAACCCTTGCCCGAGGTGATAGAGCTCGAGATATCATCAAACACCTTCTTGAGCTCATCGGCATTCGACGCAGCCTTGTAGAAATCGGAATTCTCGGTGCGCTTACCAAGCTTATTGGTTGTGTAGGACGTGGCGTTTGGATAGTTGCTCGACACGGCGTGCATGAACTTGTTTTCGTCGCTCGTCCAGTAGTTCGTAGGATCGTCAGTGGGATTCGCACCATCAAAGATACCGATGGTGTAGACCGTAGCGCCTTTCTCCTTCATTTTCTTGGCGGCGGCTATGGCATTGTTGGCAACCGTAGAGTTGAATTCACTGAAGTCTGTGGGCGTGCCATCCGTAAAGAACACAACTACCTTCTGGGCATCCTCGCGGCCCGACATGTCGCGAGCAAGCTCAAGGCCGTAATCAGCCCGCGTGGCGCCGGCGGGCTCGATGTGGCCGACCGTATTCTTAAGTTCCGTCGCATCGCTACCGACACACGGCGTCAGGCCCTTCATGGTCTGCGAGTAGTTGTGCGTGTATCCCTGACGATCGCGATACGTATCGTTGCCGATCTCGTTTTTCTTTGCACCCGAAAACTTAACGATGGCAACCTGATGCCGCTTATTCGTATCTTTAATGCTCTTGTTTTGCTCGGCGATGGTGTCGATAAAGGAACTGGCAGCTGCCTTGAGTGCGTCGATGCGTTTGGTCGAATCGCTGCCACCCATGTCATCATCCATCGACCCGGAGGCGTCCAGCACCATCACGATATCGAGCGGTTTAGTGACCAGTGACGTTGTGTCAGAAGTCGAAGACATCGTGGAGAGCGTCGTCACAAAGTCGGACTTTTCGTCCTCTGCGGGCTCGACCGTCTTGTCCGTCCAGATTCGGCCTACATAACGTGTCGTCTGGTCCTGCTCGCCGCCCGACGCCCAGTATTGCCAGCGGCCGGTAGTGTCGGGGTCGACTATCTTTTTGCTCGCCGTCGGTCCGTCCATTCCGGTGCTGGACCTAGCGTTGGCCTCGGGCAGCATGGCAAATGCTGCAGCCGGCAACACCAGCACTACGGCCAGTATCACCGCCAAGAGACCCCTCGTGTACTTACCCATCGCGTCTCCCTTCTCGCAGGCTCAGACCTTGCATCAGCCTAAAGTTACGGAATGAGACGCAATTAGGGCAGGTGACACATGTTCCAGATTCGGTTTTGAGCGTGAGACAAATGTCTCACCAAAGTTGAGACACGGCGTTTTCGCAGGAAAATAGGTGCGACTCGGAGCCATCAGGCAAAAATGATCCGTTTTCCTCCGTCTACGGTAGATCAAGGGCTGTTACGGATATGGTGTCATTTCAAAACTATGCCGGATTACGGGGCTAAAGCCGAGGCCCTCATCCATACCCCCAATTATTGAAAAACGGCAAGCAATCTACCTGCGGTTTTGTTTTTGCATCTTTCTGTATGGTCGAAGGTTCGCTATCTAGCCCCGTAATCCGGCATAGTTTTGTTCGTGGCGGCCCAACCGCGCGCTCATGCGCGGGGCCGGTGGGGCAATTTTGCCCCACCGGCCCCTATTCCAACTCTATTCCAACGCTACTCCGGCTTGGTTTCTACCGTGGGAGTCTTGTTCGCCGCAACTGGGGTGCGAGCGGTGTCCATAGTCAGGCAGTGTTTGGGACAGCTTTCGATGCACTCACCGCACACCACGCAGGCATACGGGTCGATCGACCACGTTCCACCCTTGCGATCGACCGCGAGCGCGCCCGCCGGGCAGCGACGCGCGCACATGCCGCAGCAAATGCACACGTCCATGTCGTTAACGATATGTCCGCGCAAGCGCTCGGGCACCGCGAGCTTCTCCTGCGGATAGCACACCGTTACCGGCTGCTTGACCATAGAGCCCAAGGCCGTCTTGGCAAATGTCAGCAAACTCATGCCGCGCCTACCTTTCCGTGCAGCTAATGCAGGGGTCGATGGTCAGGATAATCATGGGCACGTTGGCAAGGAGCACGCCCTGCAACGCATGCGTCAGACCCGCCAGGTTTTGCGACGTCGGCGTGCGCACGCGGAAGCGGTCCAGGTTCTTGGTGCCGTTGCCGCGCACATAGTAGTACGCCTCGCCGCGCGGCTGCTCAATCACAACCTCGCCGCGCGCGCCGTCGGCCGGCGTAAGCTTGGTACGCCCGCCGATGCCGTCGTGCGGAATCTTGCCGACAAGCTCCTTGATGATGTCCATGGCCTGCGTGACCTCGGCGCAACGCACCCGGCAGCGGGCATAGCAGTCGCCATCGCTAGCAACGATAGGCTCAAACGCAGCCAGGTCCGCATAGGCGCCGTCGCCAAACATGCGCACGTCGTAATCCACGCCCGAGGCGCGCCCGAACGGACCGACCATCGAAAGCTCCAGCGCGTCTTTCTTGCTGATCACGCCCACGCCATGCAGGCGCTCGCCGCAGCTGTTGTCGTCCAAAAACGTATGCACCAGGGCTTCGTAGTCGGGACGCATGGCATCGAGCGTCTGGACAATGCCCGCCAGCTCGGAGTCCTCGATATCGTGTTTAAGGCCGCCGATCTCGTTAATCGACAGAATCACACGCCCGCCGCACGTGCTCTCGAAGATCTTGAGAATCTGCTCGCGTAGGGTCCACGAACGATAGAACAGCGCCTCAAAGCCAAAGGCATCGGCGAGCAGGCCCAGCCACAGCAGGTGCGAGTGAATGCGCGAAAGCTCGTGCAGAATGGTGCGGATATACTGCACGCGGCCGGGCACCTCGATGTCGAGCATGCGCTCGCAGGCGCTGGCATAGCCGCAGCTGTGGCCCACGGCGCAGATGCCGCAGATGCGCTCGGCGATGTAGCCAAACTGGTGCATGTCGCGCTTTTCGGTAAGTTTCTCGAGCCCGCGGTGCACAAAGCCGATCTGCGGAATCGCCTCGATAACGCGGTCGTCCTCGATCACCAGGTCCAGATGAAGCGGCTCGGGCAGCACCGGGTGCTGCGGGCCAAACGGAATAACGGAGCGATGTGCCATGGACCTTACGCCTCCTTTTTCTGCTTGTCGCGGGCGGCCTTGGCGGCAAGCGCCGCGCGGACCTTGGCCGCTTTCTCGGGATCCATGGCGGCGAGCTTTGCCTCCATCTCGGCAGCCTTGAGCGCGGCCCTCGCGGCAGCCTCATCGTGCTGAGCATCGGAGCCGGCAGCCGCAGCGGGCTGGGCGACGGCAGCGCCCGCAACATCGCCAGCGCCCGCAACGCCCTCCCCCGCAGCGGCCGTGGCAGCGGCGGCCTTTTTGGCCGCGGCCTTGCGCGCTTTGGCCTCGGCGGCGGCACGGACCTTCATGGCCTTCTCGCGCGCGGCCTTCACCTCGGGCGTGATAACGCTCATGGGCTCGGCAGTCGAGACCTGGTAGAAAAAGCCCTTAAAGTCGAGCTGCATATCGGTAATGGCAAGCCCAAACAGGTCGTGGGCCTCATTTTCAAACGGGAACACCGCCGGATAATATGAGCTGATGGACGGAATCTCCTGATACTGGTCGATACCCTCAACCACCAGGTTCTCGATCGCGTAGCTGCCGTCCTGCGCAATATGCTCCTGAGCAGCACGAACGTTGATAAACGTATAGACCAGGCGATACGTGCCGTCGTCGACGTTGCGCTCGGCATGCATCTGCACAAAGCGCGCGTCGACGCCCTTGAGCGCCTGGACATGCGACAGGAGCTCGTCAATCCCGACGGTGGTATAGATAGCCTTTTGCATTACTCGGCCTCCTTTGCAGCGACGGGCGCTGCGGGCTTCTCGGCAGGCGCGTCACCGGCAGCGTCAGTCCCGGCCCCCGCAGCCACAAACCCGTCCTCGCCCAGCTCAACGCCGCCATCCCAGGTAGCAGCGCCGCCCACGGTAAGCGGATCGCCGCCAGCACACATCACGGCCTCCTTCTGATCCAGGATGCCGCACGCCTCCACAATGGCATCGATCACGGTCTCGGGGCGAATGGCGCACCCGGGCGCGTACACGTCCACGGGAATCGCGCGGTCCACGCCACCGATCACGTTGTAGGCGTCGCGGAACACGCCACCCGAACACGCGCAGATGCCGCACGCCACCACGCACTTGGGCTCGAGCATCTGGTTGTAGATCTGGCGCACGACAGGCAGGTTCTGGGCATTGACCGACCCCGTCACCAAAAAGATATCCGCATGCTTGGGGTTGCCGGTGTTGACCACGCCAAAGCGCTCCGCATCGAACAGCGGCGTGAGCGAGGCCAGCACCTCGATATCGCATCCGTTGCAGCTCGAGCCGTCGTAATGAATAACCCACGGCGAGCGCGACATTTTATGATCCATGGATGCCGCCTCCTAAATAAACACGTCGACGAGGATGGGCATAAGGTTGAGTAGGCCAAACACCAGCGCCACGCCCCATCCGAGCCTAAAGCAGCTGCGCCAGGTGCTGCGTGCGAAGGTGTTGTCGATCAGGACCTCGACAAAATACGTCGCGGCCATCACGACCAGGGCTACGACCCAGCTCACCGGGTTGTTCCAAACAAAGAACATGCCCACCCACATCAAAAACAGCACGGTCTCGCACCAGTGCATAAGGGTCATCTTGGCCAGCGTGCCGCCGCTCATCTCGGTGGCGACGCCCTGGACGATCTCCTGATGCGCGTGATGCGAGTACGAAAGGTCAAACGGCGACTTGCGCAGCTTGATGGTAAGCACCGCGAGCAACGCGAGGAAAATGGGTGCGCTGTACACGATGATGGGGGCCGACTGCCCCGTCACGGCGATGGAATCGAAGCTGTCGGTGGCAAGGTACAGGCCCACGCTCATCAGCAGAACGGCGGGCTCGTAACTCATAACCTGCAGCAACTCACGGTCGGCGCCGACCTGGGCAAACGGGCTTTGCGTCGAGGCGGACGCCAACACCACAAAGATCGCGGCGAGGGTAACCATAAAAGCGCACAGCAGCGTGTTGGAGCCCGACACAAAGATGCCGCCGCCCACGACAGTGAAGATGAGCGCGCACGCCATGTAGGTATCGTCCATGGTGTTTACGCTGGCGGGGGCCTTGCGCAGCAGCTTGGCAACGTCGTAGAAGGGCTGCAGCAGACACGGACCCACGCGGCCCTGCATACGGGCCGAAAGTTTGCGGTCAACGCCGTCGATCAGGCCGCCCACAAGCGGCGCCAGCAGGGCAAACGCCACGGTGCCAATAAAAATGCCCACGACGCCCGAGCCTTCGAAATACTTGCCGCGCAGCACCGAGGGCGCGCTCATGGCAAGCCGCTCGGGCCCAATCCACGCGCAACACAGCAGCGCAAACAAGATAATGCTGCAGCACACGACGCTGCCCGCGGGGCCAATACGCTTCTCGCCAAGGGCGTCCTCCGAGTACCAATTGCGCTTTTCGGCCTTTACCTCGCGACCCATCGAGCCGCGGAAATGGCGATATTTATCGGTTCCCACGCCCGAAAGATATACGTTTACGTGCGGTTTGTTGCTCACGCGGAATGAAGTCAGCAGCACCACAGCGATAAACGCCACGATAACCACCATCAGATACATGGCGTCCTTGCCAATAACGTATGGCACGCGGCCAAACACCATGGCCAAGTAAGGCGACACCAGACCGCTCGAGATAACCGGAAACGCCACGCAGCACAGAATCAGCAGCGCGGCGATGGTGTTGAGGGCCATCCATTCGGTCTTATGGACATTGACCTCAACGTTTTGAGCCGTGGGGTCGACGCCCGAAAGCTTGGCAAGCCACTTGCCCCAGAAGAAGAACGTCGCGGCCGAGCCAAAGGCCAGCACCATAATCATGAGCACGTTGCCGGTCTGCGCGAACGCCACCAGGGCGCCCCACTTGGACACGAGCATGCCAAACGGCGCCACAAACATGCCCATGATGCCCAGCATCATCAGGCGCGTCAGGTGCGGCATGCGGCTGAACATACCGTCCATGTCCTCGATATTGCGGCTGCCGATATGATGCTCGGCCGTGCCCACGCACAGGAACAGCAGCGACTTTGCCACCGTGTGGAACAGGATCAGGAAGATGGCCGCCCATACGGCCTCGGGCGCGCCGACACCCAAGCAAGCACTGATGAGGCCCAAGTTGGAAATGGTGGAGTACGCGAGCACGCGCTTGGCATTGCTCTGCGAGATGGCCATAAGGGCAGCGAGCAAAAACGTGATGGCGCCCACGCTCGTGACCATAAAGCCGGTCACGGGATAGATGGCATAGAGCGGGCTCAGCTTGACCATCAGGAACACGCCGGCTTTGACCATGGTTGACGAGTGCAGCAGGGCGCTCGTGGGCGTGGGGGCAACCATGGCACCCAACAGCCAAGTGTGGAACGGCATCTGTGCGGCCTTGGTGAGCGCGGCGAGCGACAACAGGATGACCGGCATCACCAGCAGCGCGGACTGCGCGGTTCCGGCGCCGGAAAGCTCAATCATGCCCGAGATGGTCAGCGGCATGCCGTTAACGTGCAGGTACATGAGTCCGGCCAAAAACGCGATGCCGCCCAGCATGTTGAGGATGATCTGGTTAAAGGCGTTCTTGATGGCCTCGGGCGTGCGCGTATAGCCAATCATAAGGAACGAGCACACGGTGGTGATTTCCCAGCCGCAGAACAGCCACTCAAGGTTGTCGCTCGTCACGATGACGAACATGGCCGAGAGGAACAGGAACATAAGCGCCAGGAACTGCGGACGACGGTCGGGCGCGGTCTGCCCGCGCAGCGCGGCCTCGTGCTCATCATGGGCCTGGAAGTCCTTCATGTAGCCCAAAGCGTAGATACAGATAAGGCTGCCGACGATGCCGACGGCGAGGACCATGATCACGCTCATGTAGTCTAGGTAGAGCAGCGTCGCCGTGACGGCTTCGGCCGCAGGCAGCGTCATGGCCGCAAAGACGAGCGAGCCCACCAGCTGGACTATGCCGAGCACCGTGGTAAGCACGCTCTTATATTTGTGCGCGTTGTACAGGATGACGGCGCACAGAATTACGTCGATGACGGAGCTGATGATCGAGAGCGCATGCGAGGTACCGGGGGCAATCTCAAAGCTCTGCGGACCCGTGCAAAAAAACATGACGGCGACTACAACTGTCACCGCCATGATAATGCCGGAGCCTATGAGTCCCACCGCATCGCGGGCGCGGTCACCGCGCGCGAGCAGCATGCCCAGCGCCGGTACCAGCGGAAACAGGGTAAGGAAATACAGTAGCGTCATACCATCACTCCCCCATGCAAAAACGCTGCAATTGTTTAACGTTATAGCTCAATTGATGAGTAGCGGCGGCGGGTTTTCGGTCAACTGGGGAGTTTTAGGCGTACGGGGCAAGGGCACGTCCGCTTTGGAGCAGAGAGGCGGCAAGAAAAAATGCGCCCCTGTGGGCGCACCATCCCGTTTGCTATTCCGCCTTTTTAACGCGCGGCTTATCGACCAGTGCGGCCTCACCGCTCTCGCGGTACTGACGGCACCAAGCCTTGACCGAAGACTCGCTGGGAATCTTGTGCTTGATCATGGCCTCGCGAACCGTTAAGCCGTTTTCCAGACGGTCCTTAACCACAGCGAGCTTTACGTCGTACGAATAGGTGTGATGATGCGAACCGGCATTGAGAACGGCGTCGGCACCGCCCACGGCATACGCGCGGGCCCACTGACGAGCCGTGGCCTGGGGAATGCCAAGCTCCGCGGCGAGGGCGCGATGACCGACCCCCTCTTGAAGGATCTCGACGGCGCGCTGCCTAACCTCGGGCGCATGCGTGCGAGTCCTAGTTGCTTCCGACATACCTGCCACTTCTTAGCCTTAACCGTTAATCTGCTTTCTTACGTGCAAGTTAGATAGTAGCATTTTACCGTTTGCTCAAAGCAGTTAATTAAAATAGACGCGGCGTTATCTGGGCATTTGGCACCAAATTACGACATTTCTTTATCGATTATTTACGCTGGTAGCTGACTCGCAGCTAATCGTCATTCGCTTGTCAACATAATTGGCATCTCTTTATGTCCTTTGGTATAGAGGATATAGTTATTAACCCCTCCCTCAATAATTTTGAGTGATCTGCAAGACAGTAGACGTCCTCACTCCTCATGATTACCGCGCATTGCCGTCCACCGGAGCAAAACAAAAAGGGCGGGACCTGCTGCGCTTGCAGGCCCCGCACCGGTTGACACCCGACGGGACACAGCCGGGCGAGGCGGATCCGTGCTACCGCCCCGCCTGGCCGCGATGTTCAACTACAGCTCGTTGGCCGCGTGATACGCCGTGCGAATGGCGCTCGCGATGTCGGCGGTGCGCTCACCCGAGCAGTCGCCCACGCAGGTCACGGGCACCGTCACGCCATCCAGGTCAAACGCGTTGGCCTTGGAGCCCACGGCCATCACCACGTAATCGCAGGCGATCTTCACCGGCTCCTCGGCGCCGTCCTCGGTGGTGCGAACAGCCTCCACGCCCTCGTCGGTAATGGCGGTCAGGCGGGTCTTCACGTGCTGCTCCACGTTGTGCTCTGCAAAGTCGCTCATAATCAGCGGCAGAATGGTCTCGGACTCGCCCGCGGCAATCTTGTCGAGCATCTCGACGATCGCCACCTCGCAGCCGTGCTGCAGCAGATACTCGGCAGTCTCGGTGCCCACCAGGCCACCGCCAATGACGGCGACGCGACCGCTGAGCTCCACCTTGCCGGCCAGTACGTCCCAGCTCGAGACGACCTTCTCCGAATCGGCACCCGGAACGGGGATGACCACGTCGTGTGCGCCTACGGCCACAATCGCAGCGTCGGCGGCGTTGAGGTCCTCAGCGGTAGCGGCATGACTGAGCTCAACCTTCACGCCCAGGCTAGGCAGAATCTTCTCGTAGTACTCGACCGAGCGCATAATCTCGTCCTTGCGCGGAGGCGCAGCCGCCAGCACAATCTGGCCGCCCAGATGATCGCTCGCCTCGTAGACGGTCACGTCGTAGCCGCGCTTGGCCGCCACGCGCGCGGCCTCCAGGCCGGCGATGCCGCCGCCCACCACGGCGATCTTCTTGTCGCCCTCGCCCGGCTTGATGGCGATGGTCGCCTCGTCGCCGTTCTCGGCGTTGAGCACGCACGAGATGTACTTGCGGTTTTGAATCGCGTCGACGCAGCCCTTGTTGCAGTTGAGGCACTCGCGGATGGGCTCGCCCGTGGCGGCCTTCAGCGCAATGTCGGGGTCGCACATGAGCGAACGGCCATAGGCGATGATGTCGGCCGAGCCATCCTCCAGGATCTTCTCGCCGGCCTCGACCGAGACAACACGGCCCACGGTTGCCACCGGCACGGAGACCAGGGCCTTGACGCGCTCGGCCACGGGCAGCGTCCAGTTGTAGGGCATGGCGCCCATGGGCGGAATGGTGTCGCCCATGTTGCCGGTGTGGTTGGCCTGTGCGACCTGGATCATGTCGATGCCCGCGCCCTCGAGCAGCTTGGCGAACTCGCAGGCCTCGTCGGGTAGCAGGCCGCCCTTGCCGCGCGGCGTGCCGTCGGGGTTCTCCATGATCACGGGGAGCTTGTACTCCACCATCAGCTGCGGCGCGGCTTCCTTAATGGCAGCGACGACCTCCAGCGCATAGCGAACGCGGTTCTCGAACGAACCACCGTACTCGTCGGTGCGCTGGTTGAGGATGGCCGA
The DNA here is from genome assembly GCA_902482035.1 of uncultured Collinsella sp. Classification (GTDB taxonomy): domain Bacteria; phylum Actinomycetota; class Coriobacteriia; order Coriobacteriales; family Coriobacteriaceae; genus Collinsella. The sequence continues at coordinate 14,870 of CABSYW010000015.1, forward strand.
GCACAGCGAACCCACCAAGCGGTCGCCGTGGACCTCGATGGCGTCGATGCCGGCCTGCTGCGCGCGAGCGGCCGAGGCAGCGATGACCTCCTTGATCTGGGTGAGCTGCTCTACGCTCGCCTCGTTCACAAAGTGCTGCATGTCGTGATGCAGCTTGGCGTAGGCCTGGTTGCGGATCTCGTTGGACTCGGCCATCTTGGCGGCAAAGGTCTCCTCGTCGCCGGCGGCCTTGGCCTCCTGCGCGGCCTTGGCGGCGGCCATGGAACCCATGACCATGCGGCCGACACCGGGCACATCGTACTCGGGGTGGAACAGCTGCAGCGCGACCTTGGCGCCGTGCTTGTGGACGGCATCGGCCAGCGCCTTAAACGTGGGGATCTGGGCGTCGGTTGCCAGCTTGGGCGTGGGGCTTGCGGTCATGACGGGAGCGACGTCGCCGATGACGATGTAGCTCACGCCGCCACGGGCCAAGCGCTCGTAAAAAGCCAGGCTGCGCTCGCCGATGGAACCGTCGCGCTCCTCGTAGCCGGTGGTCAGCGGCGGAAACATAATGCGGTTCTTGAGCTCAAGGGGACCAACCGTAATGGGCTGGAGCAGCTTGGATGCAGGTGCGGTCATGGACATTCCTCTCTTGTAGGCGCGGCGGCGATGATGCCGCGTAGTTGTCTAGAGGATATGGCATGGGGGCACAGCGGCACAACGGAAATCGGCGAATATCAGGTGGCGGCAGGTGGATGGGGCGGGGCGGCCCGTCGGTTTGTCTCAATCTGTAACAACCACTCGGCAAAACCGGGTCTTGCTGTTACAAATCAAGATATTCCTCTCAACCCATCCTCAACAATCTAGATCTGTAACATCTAGACCTACTTTTGACCCCAACCTGTTACAGATCGAGACAAACCAAACCCGCCTGCTAGAAAAGCTCAATCTATAACAACAACTCGGCAAAATCCGTTCCTCGTGTTACAGATTTAGACAAACACGACCCAACCCACCGGTATATCTCGATCTGTAACACCTAGCCGCCCAAATCGGGTCTAGATGTTACAGATCGAGATTTTGTTTGAGAGGCCGAGAATTGGACCGAAAACACGGTCCCGAAATAACAAAAAAGCTCGCCGGCTAGGCCGACGAGCTGCAAGTTCTTGGTCGCGGGGGCAGGATTTGAACCTACGACCTCCGGGTTATGAGCCCGGCGAGCTACCAGACTGCTCCACCCCGCAATGTCTGGGCGCCTCATGTGCGCAAGAAAGAATATTACGCGGGAGTTCGGTAAACGGCAAGGAAAATCTCGTAGAGCATAATTCCTTCATATTTAAACCCCTCAGCCCCTATCACCGTAAACGAATCGCAGCCGAGCGCCGTCGACGGCACGTATACAATGGTGCGCGTCCTTTTATGCCAACACTGGGAGTAGACATGCTGCTCGCTATCGATATGGGAAACACGCAGACGGCCATGGGCCTGTTTGACGGAGACGAGCTGGTGCAGTCGTGGCGCATGCCCACCGACCGCTCTTATACCGCCGACGAGATCCATGTGCGCCTGATGGGTTTCTTTAAAATGTACGGCCTTTCGCTCGACGCGGTCGACGCGATCGCCTTTGCGGGCGTGGTGCCGCAGCTCTCGCGCGAATGGCACGCCGTGGCCGACCGCATTGCCGCGGACGCCATCGTCATCGGGCCGCAGACGGCCGCGGTGACCAAGCTGCGCGCGGCGCGCCCCCAGGCCGTAGGTGCCGATCGCGTCGCCAACGCCGTTGCGGCCGAGACTTTCTACGGCGCGCCGGCAATCGTGGTGGACTTTGGCACCGCGACCAATATCGACGTCATCGATGAGGACGGTTATTACATTGGCGGAGCGATCGCGCCGGGCATCCGCATCTCCATGGACGCGCTTGCCGCCCGTGCCGCCAAGCTCGCCAGCGTGCCGCTCGAGGCACCCGAGCACGCCATCGGCCGCGACACCGAGGAATGCATCAAGGTCGGCGCCGTGGTGGGCGCCGCCGCCATGGCCGAGGGCCTGGTCGCGCGCATGAAGCGCGAGCTGGGTCGTGAGGACGCCACGGTTATCGCCACAGGCGGTCTCGCCAGCATCGTCGCCGATTCGACCGATGCCTTCGACGTGGTCGACGGACAGCTCACCATCAAGGGTATCTGCGAAATCTACCGCCGCATGCAGGAGCTGGGATAGAGCAGGGGCTTAAGTCGAGCACGCCCGATGCCACAGTCCCCGCAAAGGCTCGCCAAGCCTATTCCTCAAAATCGAAAAATTTTCAGTTTTGAGGAATAGGGCGCTGGCAACCCATTCCCCAGATAGGCGAAACCCTCCCCGGCGCAGGCCGAGGAGGGTCTTGTTGTCATCGTTGTCTTTGAGCGCTGGTGCCTCGCGCTACAGCCCGCGAATTCGTACGGCCTCGGGCGGAAACTCCTGCTCGCCGGCATCGGTCTTGATGGTCGCGCGGCCCCAGATGTCCAGGCCCGCAAACACGCCCACCGCGAGCGGCAGACCGTTGGGCGACACCGCCGCGACCTGACGACCCAGCAGTGGCACCATGTCAAAGTACTCGCCCAGCACCGGAGCCAGCGGGCCCGCGGCGCCCTGCGGCGTGTTGGCGGCAACCGCCCAGGCGCCCACGCGGGTCAACACGGCGGCGGCCAGCTCCTCAACCAGCGCTTCGTCGGCCATATTCACGCCAAGCTCACCCAGCGCCGCACACTCAATATCAACCGTCACCGCGGCAAACATGCCCGCAGCACCGGCACCGCCGTTCACGGCAACACGCGCGAGCGACGTCTCGAACGCGGGCGCACCGCACACGATGTTGCTCGGCCACTCAATGCCCACCTTGCCGGCAAGGCCCAGGCCCGGCGTCGATGCCGTGCCCACAAGCGCATCCATCATGCCCATCGCAGCCACAAACGGCAGGCCGTGGAAGGCATGCATGTTCACATCCGGACGCACGACCAGCGAAAACGCCAGCGAAGCGTTGCCCGCGCTCCAAGCGCACCAGCCCGCGGACGCACCCTCGCGGCCCGCGTCGCGCGCCGCGTCGAGCTCGGTGCCAGCGGCAACAGCATTCATCTCGATCATCTACATACGCCCCAATTCGCCCACGATATGGCCCACGCGGTCCTCGGGCTCCTTGACCTCGACGCCGTTGTAGCGGAAGAACCGCGCCGGGTCGTGCATCAGGTCCTCGAGCGGCACCAGCACGAAGTCGCGCTCGCCAATGAGCGGATGCGGCAGGCGCAGCTTTTTGCCGCCGTGGGTCTCGCCGTCCATCCACAGCAGGTCCAGGTCGATGGTACGCGGACCGTTGGCCTTGGCCTTTTTGGAGCGGTCGCGCCCCAGCTCGGCCTCGATCTTCATGAGCTCGTCGAGCAGCACCAGCGGCGCCAGCTCGGTCTTGATCTCGATGACGGCGTTGGCAAACGCGTCCTGGCGCGTCTCGTAGGCAGGCTCGCTCTCGTAAATCTTGGAGGAGTTAGACACGCAGGTGAGTGGAATCTCGGCGATCATCTCGCGTGCGGCGCGGATGTTGTCGCAGCGATGCCCCAGGTTGGAGCCCACGGCCACAAACGCGCGGCGCGGCTGTGGCTTGGCAACCGCCCAGTAGCCGTTTAGGAACTGCGCAAAACCCGCGGCGTCGTGCACGCGCACGATGTTGGCACCGGCCTGGATGGCGCCCAGGCACACGCCAAACGTAGCGGCATCGCGCTCGGCGGCCTCGGTCACGCCCGAGACGGCGCCCACAAAGCGCTTGCGCGACACGGCGCACATGAGCGGATAGCCCAGTGACGCCATCTTGGCAGTCTCGCGCTGGATGACGATGTCCTCGTTAGCCGACTTACCAAAGCCCGGGCCAGGATCGATGCAGATGCGGTCGCGCGACACGCCGGCATGGATGAGTGTGCGGGCCTGGTCAGACAGAAAGCCCATGACGCGGCGCATGATGGGCGCCGAATCGGGCAGGGTGAAGCGGCGGAGCTGCGAGGTGGGCACGTAGGCTTCCTCGCGGCGGGCGCTGCGGCGCATCATGGCGGCCAGACGGTCATTGGACTCCGATGCGGCCTCGGTGGCTGCGGGCGCGGGCGCGACGGTCTCGGCGGCAGCAGTCTGCTCGGCGGCGGGCGTCTCCTGCTCGCTTGCAGGCTCGGACGTGGGCTCCGGTTCGCCAAACGGCAACGAGGGCTGCACCACGCCGCCCGGAAGCTTGGCCTCCGGCTTAGGCTCGCCCAGCAACTTGCTGCGACGGCGGCGAGCCGGCTTCTCGGCCTCACGCGCGGCCTCGGCAGCCGCCTCGCGCGCCTTCTCGGCAACAAACGCCGCTGCCGAGGTATCGAGCTGCACCGTTGCGTGCGTGCGGGTGGGCGCGGCGACCTCGCCGGCATGCATCACGATGATGCCGCAGGTGCTCGTCTTAACAAACTCGACCATCTTGGGATCGGTGAAGCCGGTCACGTCGTTGACGATCGAGGCGCCGCAGCGCACGGCCGCCTTGGCAACCGCCACATGACGCGTGTCGATCGAGACGATGGCGCCCTCCTTGGCCAGCGCGCGCACCACGGGCAGCACGCGGCGAGCCTCCTCGTCGGGGTTGACCGGGGTAAAGCCGGGGCGCGTGGACTCGCCGCCCACGTCGATGATGTCGGCGCCGGCGTCGAGCATCGCCAGGCCGTACTCGATGGCGGCATCCGGGTCGAAGTGCTCCCCGCCATCGCTAAACGAATCGGGCGTCACGTTGAGGACGCCCATGATGCGCGGACGGTCAAAGCTGAGCTCGTACTTTCCGCACCGCCATGTCTTGCTGTCGTTCGCCATGAACATCCTCCTAAAATGCCCACGCCGCCGAGCTTGGGGAGCTGGCGGCGGGGTCGCTTTGCACTCAGTCTTTCTATTGTATCCGCGCGCGCGGGCTAGAACGCAAACGCGGCCGCGATGTCGCAAGAAATCAGCAGGTCGGCATTTGCATCCTGATCGGTGGGAGCAAGATTGCAAATGGCCAGCGTATCGCCGGTAAAGTAACGCGTAAGGCCCGCCGCCGGATACACCACGAGCGAGGTCCCGCCCACAATGAGGGCATCGGCCGCGGCGATGGCGGCAACGGCACCGGTCAACACATGCTCGTCGAGCGGCTCTTCGTAGAGCACTACATCGGGCTTGATGCGGCCACCGCACGCGGGGCACGCAGGCACGCCCGCGGCATCCTCGTGCTCGCGCGAGCAAATCCACTCGGCGCTATAGACCGCGCCGCACGACTGGCAAATGTTGCGATGGACCGATCCGTGCAGCTCAAACACTCGCTGTGAGCCGGCCATCTGATGCAGGCCGTCGATATTTTGCGTCACCACGGCGTCGAGCTTGCCGGCGCGCTCCAGCTCGGCCAGCTTGGTGTGGCAGCGGTTGGGTTTAGCGTTAAGCGCGATCATCTTGGTGCGGTAAAAGTCGAAGAACTCGGCCGGATGCGCCTCGTAAAAGCTATGCGAGAGCATGGTCTCGGGCGGGTAGGCAAACTGCTGGTGATACAGGCCATCCACGCTGCGGAAATCGGGGATGCCGCTCGCCGTGGAAACACCCGCGCCGCCAAAGAAGACCACGCGCTTGTGGGTACCGAACAGCTCTGCCAGCGCGGCGGATGCCTGCTTTGGGTCCGATATTGCCTGCGTCATATGAGTCCTCCGTCCTTAGTTAGTCGGGCAGCGTTGAGCGACGTCCCAGCATGCGGCCTTTAAGTCAGCATGCGCGGATCCCACCCCGCCCCTGTTGCGCTAATCTTAAGCCTGCCAACCCCGTCGAAAGGACACCATGCCTCAGACTTACACTTTCGCCTCGTGGAACGTCAACGGCCTGCGCGCCGTGCTCAAAAAGGACCCGAGCTTTATCCAGATCGCGCAAGAACTCGACGTCGATATCCTGGCACTGCAAGAGACCAAGCTGCAAGAAGGCCAGGTTGATATTGACCTGCCCGGTTATCACCAAACCTGGAGCTACGCCGAGCGCAAGGGCTACTCGGGCACCGCGGTCTTTAGCCGCCAGGAGCCGCTGCGCGTACTGCGCGCCGATGCGCTGCTGCCCTACGCCGGCGAAGGCGAGGCGGCCGAGCTCGTCGCCCAAGCCGCAACCGAGGGCCGCGTCTGCGCGTTGGAGTTCGACAAGTTCTGGTTTGTGGATGTCTACACTCCCAACGCGCAAAACGAACTCGCCCGCATCGACGTGCGCATGGCCTGGGATGATGCCTATCGCGGCTTTTTGAGCGCGCTTGAGCGCGAGAGCGGCAAACCCGTCGTGACCTGCGGCGACTTTAACGTGGCGCACGAGGAGATCGACCTTAAGAACCCCAAGTCCAACCGCGGCAACGCCGGCTTTTCGGACGAAGAACGCGGCAAGTTTACCGAGCTGCTCAACGCCGGCTTTACCGATACCTGGCGCACGGCTAATCCAGACGTCGAGGGCGTCTACAGCTGGTGGAGCTATCGCTTTAATGCCCGCAAGAACAACGCCGGCTGGCGCATCGATTACTTCTTGGTAAGTGATTCAATCGCCAATACCGTGCGCGACACCGGTATCCGCGGCGATATCTTCGGCAGCGACCACTGCCCCGTCACCCTCACGCTAGAGCTCTAGCGCCAAGCAATTCCTGGGGGACAGAGGAAAACAGATCATGTGACCCCTCTCCCCCTATAAGTTGCGGTGGAATAGTTCCTGTTTGGGCAGCAAATAGCCAAAAACGAGAACTATTCCACCGCAAGTTCGTGAGGGAACGCGAAATGCCTTACAGCCCGTATTTCACGACGACACGGTTAATGCGGCGACACCAGGGCTTGTACAGGGCGACCAAGAACACGCAGGTCGCGAGGCCGTGTGTGATATCGAACGGCACCGCCGTGGCAAGACGCGCCACGGCACCCGCCCAGGTAAGCGGCTGCACAAAACCAATGATGTCATACGCGTTGATCACGACGCCATAGAGCAGGCCCGACGCAAAGCCGTACGCCAGCAGTGCTGGCATGCGCACGGTGCCGTCGGCGCGGTCGAACGCACCCGCGTACGTCAGCGCACCGCCAACGTATCCCACGAGCCCCCAGGCATACATCTGCCACGGCGTCCACATGCCCTGCCCAAAAAAGAAATTGCTGGTCAGCGCCGCCAACGCACCGACCATAAAGCCGTTACGACGACCGAGTGTCGCCCCGGCGATAATGGCGATGGCACTCACGGGTTTAAAGTCGGGAATGGGCCCAAACAGGATGCGCCCCGCCGCCGCCAGCGCCGCCAGCACCAGCGTGGGCATAATCTGGCGCAAACCCGGACGAGATGCCTCGTAACCCGCAAAGAACAGTGCAAGCACCAGCGCCACCACGACAAGCATGGCAAGCGCCGCCTGCTCAACGCCCGCCAGCAACGCCGCTGCCATCACCGCCGGCACCGCCAACAACAGCGGGATCTCCAGTTTTGTGAGTAAACGCGAGAAACGACAGTCCGTCATCCCATCACGCCCTATAGAACACGTTGTCGGCAAAGAAGTCGGCCGGGGGCTCCATGCAGGCAATCTCGCCGTCAAACATCATGGCGACGTCGTCGGCTACCTGCTCGGCAAAGTCCAAATCGTGCGTAGCCATGATGACGGTGCCGCCAGCCTTCGCATGGTCACGCAGGGCGCGGGCGATGATGCGGCGGCTCTCCAGGTCAAGGCCCTTCGTGGGCTCGTCAAGCAGCAGCAGCTCGGGGCCGATCAGCAGCAGCTTTGCCAGCGCAAGCAGCTGGCGCTGTCCGCCCGAGAGGTCGTAAGGGTGGCGCGTCTCCAGGCCGTCCAATCCCAGTTGCGCCGCACGCTCCCGCGCCAAGTTCTCGTCATATCCGCAGGTCGAGGCCCATTCCATCAGCTCGTCGCGCACCGTCTCGGCAACCAGCAATGCTTTGGGATTCTGAGGCAGCAGCGCCGCCGAGGCCGCTCCGCGCACCATGCGGCCGCGCTGCAGCTTGGCGGTCTTCGCCAGCACCGAGAGCATCGTCGACTTACCGCATCCGTTGCCGCCCACGATCGCATGCACCGCACTGGCCGAAAACGCAACGTCGAGCCCGCGCAGCACCCAACCGCCCGCGCGATCGTAGCGAAACCAGCCTTCCGACAGGGTGGTAGCCGACCCGCCGTGCATTTTTTGGAGTATTCTGCTTCCATCCGTGCGCGGGAAGGCTTCCGAGCCGTTCTCGAGCGACGTTTGCGCCACAAATTCGGACGATTTGTCCAATTCTGAACTTTTTTTCGCGCTCGATACGTCCCCGGGCGGCTCCAGAGAGCCCAAATTGTCCTCACGCCTGCTGAATACTCCGTTTTTTGCACATCGGATGGCACCCCACCCCAACGTGTCATCGGAAAACAGCGATTCTCGGCGTCCCAAAGATGCCATATCCGCCGCCTCGTGCACGCGGCCATCCTCAATCCGGTACGCACACGTCGCGTATTCGAGCATTGGGCGCGGCTGATGCGTCGCCACAACAACCGTGCAGCCCAGCTCGCGATTTACACGAAACAGCGCGTGCAGGAAATTCTTCTCCGCAACCGGATCAAGCTGAGACGTGGGCTCGTCGAGTAGCAGCACACGCGGACGCAGCGCCAGGACGGCGGCAAGCGACAGCAGCTGCTTGCGGCCACCCGAAAGCGTGTCGGTATCGCGATGAAGCCAATCTTCCAGCCCAAAGAAATAGCTGATCTCAGCTACGCGACGGCGCATCTCATCACGTGCTAGCCCCAAGTTTTCCAGGCCAAACGCCATCTCGTGCCACACGGTTTCGCACACGATCTGGTTCTCGGGATCCTGGAACACATAGCCCACGCGCTCCGCCGATGCCCGCACATCCATGTCGGCGACGGGCTCGCCCAGCACGCGCAGTTCGCCAGTGCGCTCGCCCGCCGGAGCGATCTCGGGATTGAGCAGCGACAGCAGCGTCGACTTACCCGATCCGGTACCGCCAACAAGCAGCGCAAATGCACCTTGGGGAACAGACCAGTCGAGCCCCTCGAGCACCGCAGCATCAGCATCGGGGTAGGCAAAGCTCAGGCTCCGCACCTCAATCGCCGGCATATCCGGGCCGCACGCCGCGCCCGACACCGGGCCCCTATCCAACCGAGCCATCAGCCAAACCTCTTCTCATCAATCGCGTGCAACGCGCAAGGCAGCACCATCCAGGCAGCGTACACGACATAGCCCAGCCACGGCGCCGGCACCAAGAGCTGAGGATAAAACGAATACTGCGTCGTTGCGGTCCACGCCACTGCCACCGTGGCCACGCCAAACAGCGCAAGCCCAACCAGCGTGGCAACGTCGCTGCGCCCCAGTCGATACCGCGCATACGTCGTACGACGCGTCGCGGCACCCCACCCGCGCGAGCGCATCGCGTCCGCGCGCTCCAGCGAATCTTCCATGCCCCAGCCCATCAATACGCTCGACGCCCGCAGGTGCGAGCGCACGGGGTCGGCCGGCGCGCGGCCCGGCACATCAATCGCATCCTGCACCGCCAGCACCGTACGACCGCGGCGCAAAAACTGCGGGATAAGCCTCATGCACATCGAGATCATGAGCGCGATCACCGGTGCGGCATTACCCAGCAGCGCGAGCACCTTGTCGTATTCGAGCATCGACGCCACCGCCTCAAACCACAGCACGCTCGCCACGAACAGCCCACCCATGCACAGACCGTACACCATGCTCTCCAAATACACCGCGCGCATGCCAATACGGAACAGCTCCGTCGAGCCCGAGGCACTAAACAGCGGATTGAGCACCGCGATAATCAAAATCACCGGCAGCTGCCAGCGAAGTGCGCCCAGCGTGCGGGCAGCCCCACGCGTCGCAAATCCATACGCCAGCCCGCCCGCAAGCGACAGCGCGATCAGCACCGGTTGCATCGAGAACATGGTGAGCCCCAGCGTCAGCACTATATAGAGTGCCGGCACAGCCGGATGCGACATCGAGAACGCCGCGACGGGCTCGCCGCCAAACTCCTCTTGTATGTTGTCCACGGGCACCCCCGTCCCCTCGCTCAAACGACAGCTCCACAGCACCGCCAACGCCGCACGCAAGCAGTACAAACGTCACGCCGGCGGCGCAAGCCTCAACCGCCGCAAACCAATCGCTACGCGCTCAACATATGCCTGCGGTATCATATTGCGCCGTGTATCGTTTCCAAACACACGTCTCTATAACGTAACAGGAGATCACATGGACGCAACCGCAATTATCCTCGCTGCCGGCGAGGGCACCCGCATGAAGTCGAACCACTGCAAGGTTTCGCACAAGATCCTGGGCAAGCCCATGGTCCAGTGGATCGTCGACGCCACCATCAAGGCCGGCTGCAGCCGCGTCGTGGTCGTCATCGGCAGCCACGCCGACGAGATGCGCGCCCTCATCGACGGTGCCTATGCCAACAGCGCTACCAAGGTCGAGTGCGTCGAGCAGACCGAGCGCCTGGGCACCGGTCACGCCGTGAAGGTCGCGCTCGAGGCCTGCGGCATCACGCAAGGCCCCGTCGTCGTGCTCAACGGCGACCTGCCGCTCATCACCGCCGACACCGTCGCCAAGTTCGCACAGACCGTCGCTACCGGCGAGCTCGCCTGCACCGTCATGACCATGACCCCGCCCGACCCCTTCGGCTACGGCCGCATCAAGCTGGGCGCCGATGGTCAGATCGAGCGTATCATCGAGCAGAAGGACTGCACGCCCGAGCAAGCCGCCACGCTGCTGGAGTGCAACGCCGGCTGCTACGCCTTCGATGGCGCGCAGCTTGCCGCGCACATTGACGAAATCGGCAACGACAACGCGCAGTCCGAGTACTACCTGCCCGACATGCTCGAAATCCTCAAGGGTCACGGCCAGGCAGTCTCCATCTTCCACTGCGACGACTACCGCGACGGCCTGGGCGTCAACAGCCGCATCCAGCTCGCGCAGCTCACCGCCATTGCGCGCGACCGCATCAACGAGCACTGGATGGCCGAGGGCGTCACGTTCATCGATCCCACGCAGGCCTGGATCGGCCCCGACGCCGTTATCGGCCGCGACACCGTCGTGTGGCCGCAGACGCACCTGATCGGCCACGTCACCGTGGGCGAGGAGTGCCAGCTCGGCCCCAACAGCCGCCTCACCGACACCACCGTCGGCAGCGGCTGCACCATCGATGAGACCATCGCCATCGAGGCCGTCATCGAGAACGGCGTCGACTGCGGCCCGCGCGCCTACCTGCGCCCGGGCACCCACATGCTCGACGGCTCCAAGGCCGGCACGCACGTGGAGATCAAGAAGTCCACGATCGGCGAGGGCTCCAAGGTGCCGCACCTGTCCTACATCGGCGACACTACCATGGGCTCCGGCGTCAACGTGGGCGCAGGCTCCATCACCTGCAACTACGACGGCGTGCACAAGCACAAGACCGTCATCGGCAAGGACGCCTTCATCGGTTCCGACACCATGATGGTCGCGCCCGCCCAGATCGGCGACGGCGCGCTCGTGGCCGCCGGCTCCGTCATCACCGAGCCGGTCCCGGCAGACGCACTCGGCCTGGGTCGTGCCCGTCAGGTAAACATTGAGGGCTGGGCCGCCGATTATCGCCGCCGTCTGCACGAGGACGACGAGGTATAACGTTTTACCAAGCATCTAAGGAGCTGTTCCCATGGGGGCGGCTCCTTTTTCTATCGTGACCTGCGCAACCGGATGAGTGGTCGGTTCGTGTCCGTTGACGGTAAAGACGTTATCAGGACTCGATAAACCCCGTCGCGCGGTTACAATGCAAAAAGGCATCTATATGGCATTCGATATAAAGGAGAAGGGTAATGCCGATTAATGATCCCGAGAAGTCGGAGAATATGCGCAAGTCCATCCGCGTGTATTCCGGTTCCTCCAACCGTCCCCTCGCTCAGAAGATTGCTGAGTACCTTGGGGTCGAGCTTTCGGGCCTTACGCTAAAGCAGTTCGCCAATGGTGAGATTTACGCCCGCTACGACGAGACCGTCCGCGGCGCCGACGTCTTCCTGATTCAGTCCGTGGCCGGCGGCAACGTCAACGACATGCTCATGGAGCTGCTCATCGCCACCGACGCTGCCAAGCGCGCATCCGCCCGCTCCATCACCGCCGTCATCACCCACTACGGCTATGCCCGCCAGGACCGCAAGGCCGGCCCGCGCGAGCCCATCACCGCCCGCCTCGTCGCCAACCTGCTCGAGCGCGCCGGCGTCAACCGCATCATCACCCTCGACCTGCACCAGGGCCAGATCCAGGGCTTCTTTGATATCCCGGTCAACCACCTGTCCGCACTGCCGCTGTTTGGCCAGTACTACAACGACATGCACTTCGACACCGACAACCTGGTTGTCGTCTCCCCCGACGTGGGCCGCGCCAAGGCCGCCAAGAAGCTGTCCGACATGCTCGGCTGCGACCTGGCCATCGCCCACAAGGGCCGTCCGCGCCACAACGCCGCCGAGGTCATGGGCATCATCGGTGACATCAAGGGCAAGACCTGCATCATCAACGACGACATGATCGACACCGCTGGTACCCTGTGCGCCAACGTCAAGGAGCTCAAGGCTATGGGCGCTGGCGACATCTACGTCTGCGCCACCCACGGCATCTTCTCCGGTCCGGCCATCGAGCGTCTGAACGATGCCCCGATCGTCGAGTGCGTCGTCACCGACGCCATCCCCGTCGAGGTCGGCGGCAAGATCAAGACCATCTCAGTCGCCGAGGAGTTCGCTCAGGCCATCTCCGCCGTTTACCACGAGGAGCCCGTCTCCACGCTCGTCGGCGGCGACTTCGCGCTGTAGCCGCATCGTCCTTGCAACCCGGCGCATCGCCGTCGGAACAGAAGAAACCCCCGCGCTCCCCCTTGCTTCGCAAAGGTCGCGCGGGGGTTTCTTCTGTTCCGACGGCTTGCTCTGCCGCAGCCGTGCTTTTGTCTGGTGGGATTTCGCTGAAACGAAGTCTCGCCTTCGGCGGGCGTGGTAGCCTTTGTCGTTGATTGAACTATTTACGTAACGGAGGACAAACATGGCAGCTGCACAGCCGCTTAAGATTCGCATGGTTGCCGGGCTTGGCAACCCTGGCGAGGAATATGCCGAGACCCGCCACAACGCCGGCTTTAAGGCGATCGACGAGCTGGCCCGTCAGGCCGGCGTCACGTACTGGAAAAACCAAGCAGGCGCCGAGGTCGCGCTCATCAATATCAACGATGCTGAGGAAGAGGGCGGTAAGCGCCAGATTGTGCTGGTCAAGCCGCAGTCGTATATGAATACCTCGGGTGGCCCTATCTCCAAGCTCTGCCGCGAGTACAAGATCAAGGCCGAGGAGCTGCTCGTGATTCACGACGAACTCGACATTCCCGCCGGTGACGTACGTGTTAAGGTGGGCGGCGGCCATGCCGGCCACAACGGCCTGCGCTCCATCATCGACAAGATGGGCAGCCGCGACTTTAGCCGTATCCGCACCGGCATCGGCAACCCTCCCGGCAAGATGGCCGTGGCAGACTATGTGCTCAAGCAGCTGCGCGCCCGCGAGGCCGAGGACTTCCAGGACACCTGTGCCCGCGCCGCCGACGCCGCCGGTCTGGCCATCGTCCACGGCGTAATCTACGCCCGCGATCACGTAAACGGCGCCGCTTCCGCCAACGGCAAGCACTAAAACCTACCAAAAAGGGATGTTTATTTTGGCAGGTTTTATCTACGAAAACGCCCCAGTGGCCGCATCGCAATAAACCCCGCACTGTCATACACACATAGCGCCCCAAAGGGGGCCGGCCTCATCACAACCTGAGGCCGGCCCCCTTTGCCGTTTTGCCTGATAAAACCGACCAAAATAAACCTATCCCTATTTGGTAGGTCGAAGAGGATAAACCCTTTTCCTAACCGCCGAAGACACACGTAAACAGCATGTCCATGAGGGTATAATTTGCACCGTATGTCTGCACAACGCCTGTGCGCGTACGGTTTTATTCGGGCTACCGTCCATTTCCGTGGAGGCACGGTTCGGCGGCCCTAACAAGAGAGGGGTTCTATGTATAAGATCCTGGAGAAGACGCAGTTCTCGGAGAAGGTGTTCAAGTTCCGCATCGAGGCGCCTGCAATCGCCAAGCATGCGCACGCTGGACAGTTCCTCATGGTTCGCGCCAACGAGACGGGCGAGCGCGTCCCGTTTACCCTGGCCGGCTGGAACGGTGACGAGGGCTGGGTCGAGTTCATCTTCATGGTGATCGGCAAGACCACCGAAATGCTTTCCACCTACGAGGCCGGCGAGTCGCTGCGCGACGTCGTGGGCCCGCTGGGCGTTCCCACCGAGATGGCCGAGGGCCCCTGCGCCGTCATTGGCGGCGGCGTCGGCCTGGCAATTGCCTTCCCGGTCGCCAAGCACCTGGTCGAGACCGGCCACGAGGTGCACGCCATCATGGGCGCCCGCACCAAGGACCTCCTGCTCATGGAGGACCAGTTCCGCGAGCTCCTCGACGAGGACCACATCCACATCACTACCGATGACGGTTCCTACGGCGAGCAGGGCGTTGTCACCGCTCCGCTGGAGCGCCTGCTGCAGGACAAGGCCGTGAGCCAGGTCTTCTGCGTCGGCCCCGTTCCGATGATGAAGTTCTCGACCCTCACCGCCCAGAAGTACGACACCCCCATCACCGCGTCGCTCAACCCCATCATGGTTGACGGCACCGGCATGTGCGGCTGCTGCCGCGTCGAGGTGGGCGGCGTGACCAAGTTCGCTTGCGTCGACGGCCCCGACTTCGATGCCACCCTGGTCGACTGGGATGACCTTCGTGCCCGCCAGGCCGCTTACCGTTCCGAAGAGGGCGAGTCCCTCAAGGCCTATGAGGAAAAGAGCTGCGCATGCCACTAGTTAACGGTCGTTTCGTTGCCGATATGAAGTCGCCCCGCACCCCCGATAACGAGGAGCCGGCTGCCGAGCGCGCCTGCGACTTCCGCCCCGTCGACAAGGGCTTCACCGAGGAGATGGCGCTGGCCGAGGCCGAGCGCTGCCTCAACTGCAAGAAGCCGTTCTGTGTTGAGGGCTGCCCCGTCAACATCAACATCCCCCGCTTTATCGAACAGATCCGCGAGAAGGACTTCGGCGGCGCTCTCGATACCATCCGCGAGGACTCCATGCTTCCCGCCATCTGCGGCCGCGTCTGCCCGCAGGAGAACCAGTGCGAGGGCAAGTGCATCCGTGGCAAGAAGTCCGAGCCCGTGGCCATCGGCCAGCTCGAGCGCTTCCTGGGTGACCGCCCCGAGCTCGCCTCCACGCCCAAGATGGCCCCCAAGAACGGCAAGAAGGTTGCCGTCGTCGGCTCCGGCCCGTCCGGCATCACCTGCGCCGGCGAGCTCGCCCGCAACGGCTTTGACGTCACCGTCTTCGAGGCATTCTTCACCGGCGGCGGCGTGCTGGTCTACGGCATCCCCGAGTTCCGTCTGCCCAAGGCAGTCGTCAAGCGCGAGATTGACGGCCTGGAGGACATGGGCGTCAAGTTTGAGTACAACTCCGTCGTGGGCAACATGGCCACGGCCGAAGAGCTGTTCGAGCAGGGCTTCGACGCCATCTACGTGGCGACCGGCGCTGGCCTGCCCAAGTTCCTCAACGTCCCCGGCGAGAACCTGCCCAACGTCTTCTTCGCCAACGAGTACCTCACCCGCGTGAACCTGATGAAGGCCAACAAGTTCCCCGAGTACGACACCCCCACCAAGCACGGCAAGAACGTCGTTGTCTTTGGCGGCGGCAACGTGGCTATGGACGCCGTCCGTACCGCCAAGCGCCTGGGCGCCGAGCACGCCATCATCGCCTACCGTCGTACCGAGGACGAGATGCCCTGCCGTCGCGCTGAGCTGCACCATGCCAAGGCCGAGGGCGTCGAGGTTCTGCCGCTCGTCTCCCCGCTCGAGTTTGTCGCTGGCGAGGACGGCTCCGTGTGCGCCGTCAAGGTCCAGAAGATGGAGCTCGGCGAGCCCGACGAGTCCGGCCGTCGTCGTCCGGTGCCCATCGAGGGCGCCATCGAGGAGATCCCCTGCGACGTCGCAATCTCGGCTATCGGCACCAACGCCAACCCCTTCGCAAAGAAGATCGGCGGCAAGATGGAGCTCAACAAGTGGGGCTACATCGTCGCCGACGAGGAGACTGGCCAGACCACCGATCCCCGCATCTGGGCTGGCGGCGACATCGTCACCGGTGCCGCTACGGTCATTCTGGCGATGGGCGCCGGCAAGAAGGCCGCCGCTTCCATCACCAAGAGCCTGCTGGGCGAGTAATCACCTGCAGCGCTAGCCACCAAACGGCAAAGTCCCCGTCGAGCACACGCCCGGCGGGGACTTTTTCTATGCCGGCCGCCCGACCACCACGATGGGGACAGGCACCTTTGTGGTGGTTGGGGACTTGCCCGGCCGTTTTGTCTCAATCTGTAACAGTTAGGCCCTGTTGAGCATCGCAGTTGTTACAGATCGAGATATTGCGCCAGCCGCCTCCGCTTTATCTCAATCTGTAACAGCTAGAGGCCAAATATGCCGCCTGGTGTTACAGATCAAGACGTTGGGCTGACGGCCGGACGGTTCATCTAAATCTGTAACAGTTAAAGCCATTTTCGCTGGCTTGGTGTTACAGATCGAGATTTTGCAAAAGCCGAGGATAGACACCGCCGCCAAGGCCTTCCCCTCGGCCTAAAACAAAAACCACCACAAAGGTGCCTGTCCCCTTTGTGGTGGTTTTGATCGGTTAGCCTTCGAGCTGGGCCACTTTGTAGCGGTAGGCAGCGGCGATAACGTCCTTGCAGCCCTCGCGGCCCAGCTTGGCGCGGTTGACGACGATATCCTTGCCGCTCGTCATCTTCCACTTTCCGGCGCTATAGCGCTTATAGAACGCCTCGCGCGCCTTCTGCTGCTGCTTGACCAGCTTGGCGCCTTTCTTTTTATTAAGGCCACGCTTCTTGCGCACGATCTCGACGCGGTCCTCAAAGGGTGCGGTCACCAGCACGGCAATGTGATTGGGGTTGTTGCGCAGCAGGTAATCGGACAGACGGCCTTCGATAATGCAGCTCTCGGTCTCGCCCAAATCCAAAATCACCTGGCTCATCTTTTGGAACAACTTATCCGAGTACGAACGCGCATCGTAGCGGTCGGGCAGAAACGCCATGTTCTCCACGGCCAGGCGCTCGTCATAGGCGGCCATCTTATCGAGCGACTCGCCCGCGCGCAGCGACGCACGCACCAGCAGCTCGTTGTCGTACAGTGGAATCCCCAACTCGTTGGCGAGGATGCGTCCGATCTCGTGGCCCTCGGCACCAAAGTCGCGCGCGATGGTAATGACCACAGGACTCTTCTTGTTCTCCAGATCGCTCATCGCGATTCCTTTCTAACAGATGAGAAATAGGCGATTCCTGATTCCCATTTTGTCACTTACGACCGTCCTGGTTTCCCAAGTGCGGCAGATTGCCCCGAAAGAGGAGCGCCGCGTACTAAATGTACGCAAGCGACGATTGAGGGGCAAGGTGCCGTGCTTGGGGAAGCAGGACTATGCGGCTACGATACGGCGTTGATAAGCCCTCACCAGCAGCGAGATACCAAAGTTGAGCACAAAGTACATCGCAAACACCAGGCCGTAGAGCATAAGAACCTGCGACAGGTCGATCGCGTGGGCAATCACGACGTTTGCCGTGTACATGAGCTCGGCCACGTTAATGCCCGAAAGATACGAGCTGTCCTTGATGACGGTCGTGCACTGGCTAAACAGCGCCGGAATGATCGTCTTAAACGTCTGCGGCAGAATGATGTAGCGCATGGTGGCAAAGAAGCCAAAGCCCTGGCTCTGCGCTGCCTCAAACTGGCCGCGCGGAATCGAGTTGAGGCCGCCGCGCACAATCTCGGCCATAACAGCGCTGGTAAACAGCGTAAAGGCGATGGTCGAAATCACAATGTCCAAACCCTGCACCGTAAAGTAGATAAAAAGGATCCACAGCAGGTTCGGCGTGCAACGGAACAGCTCGATATAGGCACTCACCAAAATACGGAACGGGCGGGGCGCATAGCTTTTAACAAGCGCCAGCACCGTGCCAAAGATGAGCGAGAAAAAGATCGACAGCGCCGAGATCTCGATCGTCTTAACAAAGCCGCCCCAAATGTAGAGCAGGTTGGACGCGTTGAAGATTTCCATGCGCTAGGCCTCCTCTACGTTGTCGAGACCCAGCTCGGCCAGGCTCACGCCGCGCGGACGCTCCTTGGAGCGGCGCTCGAGCCACTGCACCAGCATGGCAAGCGGAAAGCAGATAATGAAGTACATAAGGCAGCAGACGATGTATCCCTGCAGGTAACCGTACAGACTCACAAAGTTGTCGGAACGGTACATAAGGTCGCCGCCGGCCACAAGCGCCAGCACCGACGTGTTCTTGACCAGGTTGAGCGCCTGGTTACACAGCGGCGGCAGAATGATCTTGAACGTCTGGGGCAGCACAATGTACCAGTACGCCTGCGCACGGGTGAAGCCCTGGCTCTGGGCCGCCTCCATCTGACCGCGTGGAACCGCCTCGATACCAGTGCGGATGACCTCCGAAATGTAGGCCGCGTGATACAGACCCACGCCCAAGAAGCCCAGCACGAACGGCGCGATGCGCACCGGCTGGTCGGCACCGGTTATGGCCTGTAAAAACTGCGGACCGGCCATGTACATAAAGAGCACCTGTACGGGCAACGGGGTGTTCTGGTAAAACTCCACGTACACGCGGCTTATGGCGCGCAGCACGCGCGAGCGAGTGGTAGAGAACACGCCCAGCAGCGTGCCCAGCACCAGCGACAGCAGCAGACCGGCAACGACCACTTGCAGCGTCACGCCAAAGCCCTCCCAGAAGGGCCCCATGTTTTGAAATGTCGTCGACCAACGGTCGGCGTCAAATAATCCTTCGAGCATTTGATTCCTTCCTTGGACGATGCGCCTATACAAGACCCCAGGTCTTGACCTCTTGGTCGAGCCAACCGTCGGCCAGGCGATCGCAAATCACCTGATCGACCACGGCCGAGAGGTCGCAGCCCTTCTTGGTCGCCACGCCGTAGCCCTGCTCGCCAAACTTGACCTCGGGCTGCAGCAGCTCAACGGTCTCGTTCATGTAACCGGCCAGCGTGGAGCGGTCCATGGCAAAGACGTCGATATTGCCGGCGTCGAGCGAACTCTTGATGATGGGGTAGCCGCTAAAGGCCCTAAACTCGGGCTTGCAGCTAAAGCCGTTGTCCTTGATCATCTGCTCGATCAGGCCCTGCGTGGTGGCGCCCTGGCTCACGCCGATGACCTTGCCGTCCAGGTCCTCAATCGAGGTAAAGCCCGAACGCTTCTTGACCATGAGTCCCACGTAGTCGGTGCGGTACGGCGTCGAGAAATCCCAGCTCTTCTTGCGCTCGTCGGTGATAGTGTAGGTCGCCGCGACTACGTCAAGTTGGCCGTTATCGATCAGCGGGCCGCGTGTCTTGGGCGTTACATCGGTAAACTCGACAAGCTCCTGGGCACGGGCCTCCTTGTAGCTCACGCCAAAGACGGCAGCGGCGATCTGGTAGCACAAATCGACCTCCATGCCCTCAAAGCGGCCCTTGGCGGTGTCGTAATAGCCGTAGCCGGGAACGTCCTTCTTAACGCCGGCATTCAGATGGCCACGCGATTTGATGGCCGCAAGCTTGGACCCCTTGTCGGAGTCCTCGTCGCTGGTGGAGTTGCCGCAACCGGTAAGCGCGGTCCCCGTCAGCGCAAGCATGCCGGCGCCAGCCAGCTGCAAAAAGCGACGGCGCGACACGGCCGCCCTCGTCATATCCGTCATGTCCATCACCGCGCCTAGTGCAGAATCTTGGACAGGAACTCGCGGCAGCGCGGGTTCTCGGGGTTATCGAAGAAGTGCTCAGGCGTGCCCTCCTCCAGAATGCGGCCGTCCTCCATAAAGATGACGCGGTCGGCCACCTGGCGCGCAAAGCCCATCTCGTGCGTCACGCAGATCATGGTGATATCCTCCTGCGCGAGCTCAATCATAACGTCCAGAACCTCCTGGACCATCTCGGGGTCGAGCGCCGAGGTCGGTTCGTCAAACAGGATGATGGGCTGCTTGGTGCACAGGGCACGGGCAATGGCGATGCGCTGCTGCTGACCGCCCGAGAGGTTCTGCGGATACTCGCCGGCCTTATGCGCCATGCCAACGCGCTTGAGCGCGGCGATGGCGATCTCGGTCGCCTCCTCCTTGCTCTTCTTTTGCAGCTTGATGGGCGCGAGCGTCAGGTTGCCCAGCACCGTCATGTTGGGATACAGGTTGAACTGCTGAAACACCATGGAGCTATACTTGCGAGCCATCTCCAGGTGATTCTTTTTGGTGAGCGGCGTGCCGTCGATGACGACCTCGCCCGACGTGGGCTCCTCCAGATAATCAACGCAACGGATGAGCGTCGACTTACCCGAGCCGGAAGGCCCGATCATTACGAGCTTCTCGCCGCGCTTGACGGTGAGATTGATATCTTTGAGCACATGCAGGTCGCCAAAGTACTTGTTGAGATGCTTGATCTCGATCATGTCTGCCATGAATGTCCCTTCCCTGCGTTTACACGAGCTGAACTATTGTACGGAAAGAACCACGTTTCCGCAGCCCACACTACATTCTCGTAAAGAACCCGCAACCTTCCACCCACTCATTGGGGACAGACTTAAATGAGTACCTGCTCATTGGGCACTCATTTAAGTCTGTCCCCAATGAGCACCCGCGGGGGACGCCCTTCCTCCAACCGCCCTTGTTGAGCATAAGTCAGCGAAAACCCGTACACGCGAGCAAGGTGACGTGAAATGAAAGGGCGCAGACCTTATGGTCGCGCCCTTGAAATTGAACGTCAGATTGCCGTGTGTACGGGTTTGCAGCGTCGAGCCGTTACGCGGTTTGGTAAAACCGCGTAACAAATTACGCAAGCTTTGCTCCGACGATCTTTGCCGCGGCCGGCTTATCGAAGTTGCCGCCGGTGGCCTTGCCGAGTGCACCCATAACCTGGCCCATCTGCTTCTTGGACGTGGCGCCCAGCTCGGCGATAACCTGCTCGATCAGAGCCTCGAGCTCCTCGCCCGATACCTGCGCGGGCAGCAGGCTTTCCAGAATCTTGACCTGCTCGGTCAGGTTGTCGGTACGCTCCTGGTCGGTGCCGGCCTTGATGGACATCTCCAGCGTCTCGCTCGTCTGCTTGATCAGACGCTTGATCATGCTGTTGACGTCTTCCTCGGTCACATCGCGGCGCTCGTTAACCTCGATATTCTTCACCTCTGCCTTGACCTGGCGAATGATGGACAGGCGAACCTTGTCCTTGGCCTTCATGGCCGCGATCATTTCCTTCTGCAGCTCTTCGTTGGTCATCTGCAAATCCTCTCTAATAGCGTGGGCGGCACTCGCGCGAGCACCGCCCCATGATTACTCAGTCGTCGACGAATCGTCGGTCGAGCTCTTGGTGACGCCCTTCAGACTCACGTTATAGGGTACGTCTTTGGGCATGGGGTTGACGGTGATGTCGGCATCCTTCTTGTACTGCTCCAGCCACTCGCTGTACGCGGTACTGGCCGCCTGCGTCTTCACCACGTTGGAGACGTACTTCTTGATGTCCTTGGGTACCTGCTTGATGTCATCGACCTGGCTATCGACATGGAAGTAGTCGGTGCACTTGATGATGTGGTAGCCATAGGTCGACTCGACAACTTCGCTCACATCGCCCTTGTTGAGCCCCTCGAGCGCCGTCTGGTAGCTGTCGACAAAGGTGGTGAGCTTATCCCAGCCCACATCGCCCTTCTTCTCCTTGGAACCGGTGTCCTCGGAGTACTGCTCAACGGCGTCCTCAAAGCTCAGCTCACCGGAGTTGATCTTGTCCAGGCACTCCTGCGCCTTGGCCTTGGCGGCAGCCTTGTCCTCGTCGGAAGCGTCGGAATCAACCTTGATCAGGATGTTCGACGAGCGGCGGGCGTCATTGTAGCTGGACAGGTTTTCGTTGATGTAATCGACAATCTCGCTGTCCTTGGGCTTGCTGGTGGGCGCGACGGCATCCTTAAGCTTTTGCTGTGCCAGGCTCTCCTTGAGCGAGTCCTTGTAGGTGTCCTCGGTGTAGCCGTAGGTCTTGAGGGTCTTCTTAAAGGTCTTGGCGCCGCCCGCACTCTTGCACGCGTCCTTCCAAGTCTTCTCGACCTCCTCGTCCGACACCGTCACGCCGTTCTCCTTCTGTGCCTGTTGAAGCAGAATCTGCTGCGTGTAGGAGTCGATGAGTTGCTTGCGGTACTTCTTGGGTGTGAGGTCGTTGTCGACCAGATACTGCGCCCAGTCCTTGTCCTTGGTGTAGCCGTAGGACGTGCGCATGCTCATGATCTGCTTGGTCACGGTGTCCTCGGTGAGGTTGGTGCCGTTGATAGTAGCAGCAACACCGCCGGTCAGCTTGTAGCCCGAGGTGTCCTCGGCCTGCGACATAAGGCCGGAGCACGCCATCGCCGAGACAGAAAGCAGCATCGCCAGCACGCCGATGACCACCAGAACGATCTTGACGGTCTTGGACACGCGAGTCTTGCGCTGCTTCTTGCGAGAGCTGGAGGCGGCGCGAGCCTGCTGCTCGGGCGTCGGCTCGGGTGCGGGGTTCTTTTTCTTATTTGCCATAGTTGGCCTTTCGCATAACGAATCGAACAAACGCCATTGTGTCACAACGCGGCCCCCGCGACACGCTTGGTGCATTGGGGACAGGTTAATCTGCACCATTTTGGTGCAAAGGGGACAGATGTGGCACTTGGCACTTGGGGACGTTCTTTATATGCCGGCACTTGGGGACCGCCCCTTACTGCCGGCAGAAAAGGAACGTCCCCAAGTGCCGACTCAGCCCCACCTTAGAAGTGGCGGCGGATGGCGTCGACCATGCCCTGCGGCGTGGTTGGGCCGAGCACGTCGGCTGCGGCATCGGCGTCCATAAAGATGTTCATGAGCGCCTGCAGGGCCTCGACCTGACCGCCCGGCTCTGCGATGCCCAGATTGATGACGATCTGCGCCGGCACCGGAGCGCCCATGCCAGCCATAGCGTTAAATGTCACGGGCGCGGCGGGCTTCACCACCGCGATATAGGGCTTGGCCACAAACCCCGGATCGGTATGCGGAATGGCAATGTTTGCCGCCGGCATGGCAAGACCCGTGGGATAGGCATCCTCGCGCGTGCGAACGGCGTCGAGCCAACCGGATGCAATGTAGCCACGTGGTGCAAGCTCGCCCTCAAGCCGCGCGAACACCTCATCCGGCGTCGCACACTCCCAATCAAAAAACACCAACTCAGGCGTAAACAGCGCTTCGTTATCCGCCATGCGCTCACCTCTCTCATCTAGTCACCTGCGACGTTCTTGAATGACCAGTCGTTAAAGCCCGTTCCCGATGACTACCTAAAACAAAAGGTGGCCACTTGCGCCTTGGCGCCAATGACCACCCTGACTACTCGGCTAAATTGTACTGTGCGCCGCTAGCCGCGAGGCGCGTCAATTGCGACCTTGCCGCTCTCCAGCACGTGGACGCGGCCGTCGGCGAGCATTTGCACGACCTCGGGATACAGCACGTGCTCAATCGCATGGATGTGCTCCTCGAGCGTGTCGACATCCCAGCCCTCCTCGACAGCCAGCGCGCGCTGGGCGATGATGGGGCCGTTGTCGTAAATCTCGTTGGCAAAGTGCACGGTCACGCCGGTCACCTTGACGCCGCGCGCAAAGGCATCGTCAATCGCATGCGCACCGGTAAAGCTCGGCAGTAGCGCTGGATGCAGATTGACCACGCGGTTGGGAAACGCCGCCAGCAGAGGCGTGTGCACCATGCGCATGTAGCCGGCCATGACCACATACTCGCAGCCGCGCTCGAGCAGCTCGTGCGCGATGATCTCGTCGGCGGCAATAGGGTCGGCATAGACATCCTTGGACAGTGTGAGCGTCTGGATGCCCGCGCGCTCAGCGCGCTGCAAACCCTTAGCCGAAGGACGGCTCGACACCACAAGCTCAATCGAAGCGTTGAGCTTGCCGGCAGCGATCAGATCGATCAGCGCCTGCAGGTTGGTACCCGAACCGCTGATGAGCACACCGATCTTGAGCGGCTCGGCCGTATCGGTGCCAGTCGGACGGGTATAGGGCACAAAATCCAGGCCCTCGGCAGCAGTCATCTGCTCGTTAGCGCTCATCGGAGTACACGACCTTACCGGAACCCTCGACGCACTCGCCCACGCGGAACGGCTTCTCGCCCAGCGCGACCAGAGCCTCGGTCACCGCGGCCTCGTCCTCGGGGGCGACGATCAGGCACAGGCCAACGCCCATGTTGAAGGTCTTGCATGCCTCATTGGGCGCGAGCTCGGCCTGGCGCGAGACGTAGGTGATGACGGGCGGAACGTCCCAACCCATCTCGGCGCCGTTACGGGTGACCACGGCGTCAACGTCGTCGGCAAGCGCGCGGTTGAGGTTCTCGGTGATGCCGCCGCCAGTGATGTGGGCGATAGCGTGCACGTTGGCGCCGCCGCGCAGCAGCTCCAGAATCGGCTTGACGTAGATGCGCGTGGGGGCCAGCAGGGCGTCTGCCAGCGATGCACCGCCGAGTTCCTCGAGCGGACGGCTCAGCTCCTCGGCCTTAGCGGCGGCCTCGGGCGTGCCCGGCTTAATACCGTCGACGCCAATGACCTTACGCACGAGCGAGTAGCCGTTGGAGTGCACGCCGGTGGAAGGCAGGCCCAGGATCACGTCGCCGGGGCGGACGTTCGCGGGGTCGAGCATCTTGGGACGGTCGACGACGCCCACGGTAAATCCGGCAAGGTCGTAGTCGGCAGGAGCCATGACGCCGGGGTGCTCGGCCATCTCGCCGCCCACGAGCGCGCAGCCCGCGAGCTTACAGCCGTCGGCCACACCCTTGATGATCTTTGCCATGTGCTCGGCCTCGATGTGGCCGATGGCAACGTAGTCCAGGAAGAACAGCGGCTCGGCGCCCGAAGCCAGAATGTCGTTGACGCACATAGCGACCAGGTCCTGGCCCACCGTCTCGTGACGGTCCATGATCTGGGCGAGCACGAGCTTGGTGCCCACGCCGTCGGTACCGCTAATCAGAATCGGGTCTTCCATATCCTTAAGCGCGGCAGCCGAGAACAGGCCACCAAAGCCACCGATGCCGCCGATGACCTCGGGACGGTTGGTGTCCTTAACCATCTGCTTAATAGCGTCAACGGCGCGGCCGCCCTCGGCGGTATCGACGCCGGCATCCTCATACGTCACATGCTTGCTGTCGCTCATCTGAGCCTTCCTCTCCCACTACCGTCCGCCGCCCGGGCGCCAAACGGTGCTCATAGTTGCCCTCGATTCGGCGCGCGTCATAGCAACGAGCGCCGCTCAATCAACAAAACAGCAGGTAAAACCTACCAAAATAAACCTGTCCCCACATGGCAGGTTTTAGGCCTCGCCGTGTTCCTCTTCCCAGCTGCGGTCGTCGTATTTCTCGACCACGGCGTCGTCGTCAAAGTGCAGCGGCTTGTCCAGGTTGCGGGGCTTAAAGCCCTCCATGAACTTGTCGCGGCCAAAACTCTCGGGAATCGCCACGGGGTAGCGGCCGGTAAAGCACGCATCGCAGTAACCGCCCTTGGGCATGACCTTAAGCAGGCCCTCGACCGAAAGGAAGGCCAGCGAATCGGCGCCGATATACTCACAAATCTCATCGACCGTCTTGTTGGCACTGATAAGCTGCGACTGCACGTCGGTATCGATGCCGTAGAAGCACGGCCAGATGACCTCGGGCGAGTTGATGCGGATATGAATCTCCTTGGCGCCAGCGTTGCGTAGCATCTTGACGAGCTGCACCATGGTGGTGCCGCGCACGATGGAGTCGTCGATGACGACCAGGCGCTTGCCCTCGATGTTGTCGCGCAGCGGGTTGAGTTTCATACGCACGCCCATGGCGCGCAGCTCCTGCGTGGGCTCGATAAACGTACGGCCCACGTAGCGGTTCTTGATAAGGCCCTCGCCAAAGGGAATACCGCTCTCGTGCGAATACCCCTCCGCGGGCGGCAGGCCGGAGTCGGGCACGCCGATGACCAGGTCGGCCTCGACGGGCTCCTCGTGTGCCAGCTGACGACCCATGTCGTAACGGCAGGCATAGACGCTCTTGCCGTTCATGATGGAGTCGGGACGGGCGAAGTAGACCTGCTCAAAGATGCAGTTGGCGGGCTCTTCGGCTGCAGGCACGCCCTGCTCGGATACCAGACCCTCGGCGCTGATGCGCAAAATCTCGCCGGGACGGACGTCACGGACATACTCGGCGCCCACGATATCGAGCGCGCACGTCTCGGAGGCAACGACCCAGCCGCCGGCGCGCGTGACATGGACGGCGGAGTCGACCGTCGCGGCGCCGTCCTGCGACGGCAGCTGCGAAACGGATGCGGCATCGGCCTGGTCCAGGCCCTCGTCCACCAGCTTGCCCAGCACGAGCGGGCGAATGCCGTGCGGATCGCGGAAAGCGTAGAGCGCCTGCTCGTTGATGAGCGTCATGGCGTAGCCGCCGCGCACGAGCTCCATGGTCTTGCGAATGCCCTCGCGCAGATGACCTGTACGCTGAGTAAAGTAGCCGATGAGTTTGGTCGCGACCTCGGAATCCGAGTTGGAGAGGAACGGCACGCCCAGCTCGATCAGCTGGCGGCGCAGCTCGTCGGTGTTGACGAGGGTACCGTTGTGCGCGAGCGCGATAATGACGCTGTTGATGGTAGAAAGATGCGGCTGCGAGGCTTCCCAGCTCTTGGCACCGGCAGTGCCATAGCGCACGTGGCCCACGGCCAGCTGGCCGGAGAGTGTCGACAGGTCGGCGTTGGAGAACACGCGGTCGAGCAGGCCCAGATCCTTGCGGACCATAACCGTGCCGCCATCACCCACGGCGATTCCCGCCGATTCCTGGCCGCGATGCTGCAGCGCGCGCAGACCAAAGTACGTCAGTCGAGCCACATCGCGATCGGGTGCCCACACACCAAAAATGCCGCATTCCTCATGCAGCTGGTCGGAGTCCGGATCATACGTCGACATGGTCTTCACCTGTCCCGCGGCACGCTCGGCCGCGCGGATGGTTTCTTGAGACATGGCATCCCCTCAGAGCCTCGTTATTTGGCGTTACCTGCCCTATTATACGCACGGCAAGACAAGCACTCCCGCGCATGAACAGCGCTTTTTAAAAGCCCACCGAGCTTATAATCCGTTTTGCAGCCAAACATTTTATTGGGCAACCGCCTCGGGGCCGACGATCCCGCATACTTCCGTTGCGACGCGTCTCGCCCGCCGTTGGGGCTTGCATTGTTGCAATTGGGACGTTCGTCCTGTCTTTTGGCAGGTCGGCGGCGTATCCTTGTACCTACAGCAAAACGAGAAAGGTTATGTATGGATCGAAACGAACTCGACCCCAGCGTCCCCAGCGCCACGGAGGTCAAGAAGATCCCCCTCATCATTAAGGTATACGCCGTCCTGTGCATCCTGTCCGGCGTGGGCACGCTCCCGTCGGTCGGCGCCTTTATGTGGCAGGTCATCACCGCGCTCATCAACGGCAACGCCGCCGCCAAGCTCGGCGACAACACGCTCGTCGCGGTCGGACTGATTGTCGCCGGCATCATGCTCTCGGCTGCCAGTGCCGTCATCTTGATCATCTTTGGCCTTGACCTCATCAAGAACCAGCGCCGCAATGCCGCCCGTCTGTCCTATATCCTTATCGCATTGACCGTCGTCGAGCTTTTGGTTGACGTGATGCTCCAGGGCATCGGGCCTTTCTTGCTGCGCCCTGCCGTCCAGCTCGGCATCCTCGTCGCGCTTTCGACCACCGTCGGCCCCACGCTGCGCCAGGAGCGCGAGCTGCAACGCCGCCTGCAGGAGATGCTCGATCGCGACGCCGCCGCCGAGGGCATGCTCGGGCGCGATGAAACCGGCGAAGGCTACATCAAGCTCAATTACTTCAACCTGTTCTGGGTATTCTTTGTCTGCTGCATACTCGGCCTGATCGCCGAGGACATCTGGCACATGACGGTCGACGACCCCGGCGTCTACCAGAACCGCGCCGGCATGCTGTTTGGCCCCTTCAGCCCCATCTACGGATTTGGCGCCGCGCTCATGACCATGGTGCTCAACCGCTTCTACAAAAAGAACCCCATCATTATCTTTTTGGTGAGCGCGCTGCTCGGCGCGAGCTTTGAGGTGTTCGTGGGCTGGTTTATGCAGACCTCGTTTGGCGTGGTCTCGTGGAGCTACTCGCACATGAAGCTGTTCGGCATGCCCGACCCGCTCGCCGTCCTTACGGGCGGACGCACCTGCACGGGCTTTGCCTGCCTGTGGGGCCTGGGCGGACTCATCTGGATCAAGCTGCTGCTGCCGAGACTGCTCAAGCTCATCAACATGATTCCGTGGAAGAGTCGCTACTCGGCTACCGTCATCTTCACCATCATTATGCTGGTCGACGGCGTCATGACGCTGCAGTCGCTCGACTACTGGTACCAGCGCGTCAACGGCACGGAACCGGATATTCCCGTTGCGCAGTTCTACGGCAAGTACTTCGATAATGACTTTATGGAGAATCGCTTCCAGAGCATGACCATGAGTCCCAAGGATGCGACGCGCGTGTAGCGCCCACCGCGCCCAAAACGCAAAATGCCCGCCGGTATCACACGTACCGGCGGGCATTTTTATAAACGAGCCTTCTATCGACGCAAACTTCTACGCCTCGCGCTCAACCTCACTCACACACTCATTTTTGATGGTGCCAACGAGCGCCTGCAGTGCATCGACCACGTGCGGGCGAATGTCCCCGCCGATGAGCACGAGCATGATGTCGTCGCCCACGGAAAGCTCACCGCTCGCCAACCACACGCGCACATAGCCGATACCCGGCATCGCGCGCGTCGCCTCGATGGAAGCCCGTACCTTGCTGGCGTCGTAGCCAAACACCATGCCGCCCACCCTGCGCCCGGGAGCTACGCCATCGGTTTCGACCCCGCGGACCTCGGACTTGGGCGTCGCGCGCACCACGCCGTTATGCGTCAGATACATCCCACAGCCTGCCGCCGAAGCATCGGCCTTGGCCTCGCGCAGCCAAGCATCAACCGAAGGCATCGTTTTGCCATTCTCGAGCATCATTTCCCCTTTCACCGTCATTGAGTAGCCCATTATCTATTCCTCGACCGGCGTGAGCACCATGACGGCACGCGTGTTGCTCAGCGATAACGAACGACAGGTCACAAGCGTTACGACCTTGGTTGCCGAAGCGGCACGATCGGTGGCATCGCTCGCCACGGCAGAGGCACCGTCAAGCATCTCGGACAGGTAGTTCTTGAGCCCGTCGTCGCCCTCAAAATTGGTCGTGCGCGCCTTGGCATACGTGTCCTCGACCACCTTGGTCGCCAGCGGACGCAGCTTATACGTCGCATCGCGCGTGATGTAATACACGTACTCGATGCTATCGAACGTCGCTTGGTCGGTGGTGTCCGAAATCACGTTGAACATCGACCCATCGTTCATATGGTGGCCGTAGATCGTGGTCTGCTGATCCACCATGCCCGGCGCGGTGTCGTCGCCATCCAAGAAGATGGCACCGGACGCGTTAGCCGTACCGTCAAACAGCGTGTTGAGGTATTTGGAGTTGTTGTTCGTCTGCACGACGGGATAGTTGATGTTGGTGCCGGGCGCGTAAATCCAACCCACAACCTCGGGATTCGTCTGGGCAAGTGCATCAAAGTCGATAATCGGCACGCCGCTGGCGTCCTTGTCGCTCACATATTGTTTTTCGATCTTTTGATACGACTCGCTCGCCTGCTTGTAGCCAATCTGGGCGTTGATAAAGATGGCGGCAGCGGCAACGATTAGGCCGATGCCAATAATGATGAGCAAGATGGGGATAACGGAGCGGCGCTTTTTGCGCGGCGGCTCGGTGTAATCCGACGGCGCGGCATGCGATGAAGACCGGGGCGGCTTCTTAGCATTGCTATAAGATGAAGGTCGATATGCGGCCGGCGCGTCCTGTCGACGATGCGTCGCCGGTGTCACGGGGCGCGGCGTGCGCGGCTGCTGAGGAGAGGATGTCCGACCCTGCTGTGCCGCATGGGCAGCACCCGGCTTCGACGGATCGGGAATCTGAGAAGCCTTGAATCGTTTTCCCTGATAATCGGACATGGCTCTCCTTATACTGCGGTGAAACGGCGGAACGCCTAGGCGTCGGCCATCTCCTGCTTCATCTTCTCGATAACCTTGCGGTACTCGGGGTCGCATGCGCCCAGAATCTGCGTGGCGTAAATGGCGGCGTTCTTGGCGCCGTTGATGGCAACGCAGGCCACGGGCACGCCCGAAGGCATCTGCACCATCGACAGCAGCGAATCCATACCGCCCAGGTCACTCGTCTTCATAGGTACGCCGATAACCGGCAGCGGCGTAAAGGCGGCCACGACACCACCCAGGTGAGCGGCCTTGCCGGCGGCGGCGATAATCACTTTGATACCGCGATCGGCAGCAGTCGAAGCCCACTCGTGGACCTTCGCCGGTGTGCGGTGTGCGCTCGCAATGACGAGCTCATAGGGCACACCGAGCGCCTCGAGCTCGGCGGTGCAGCCTTCCATAACACCCAGATCGGACTTGGAGCCCATGATGATCCCGACAACCGGCTTTTGATCTGCCATAAACAAAGACCTCCTGTTGAGAGCGGTGACGCGGCCAATCCGCGACCCTTAACTGCAAATAATTCAAGTATAGCCGCCGATGCTGATGTGTTCGGCGGGAGACGGAACGCTTTGCGAGATTAAGGCCGAAGGGTCGGAGCTTTCTGCCTACATTCAAAAAGCGTGCCCACCGTCCTTGGGTGGGACGGCGGGCACGCTTGCTTAGCTGTTGCTGGGGCTACTTAGCCTTGCTGCGACGATGGAAGAAAGCGCCGATCGCGGCGATGATGGCGCCAAGACCACCGACGGTCGCGACGGTCGCCGCCGTCTGGTCTCCGGTATTGGGAATCGCCGAACCGTTCTTCTTGCTGCCCTGGGCCTTGTCGCCTGCGGGCTTGCCCGCCTGGTTGCCGCCGTTCGAGCCATTGCCGGAACCCTGGTTGCCCGAGCCGCCCTGGTTGCCGGAATCGGCATCCTTGAGGCTCTCAATGGCCAGCTTGAGCTGGCTATAGGCCGCCTGGATCTGGGTGTCGGAAGCATTCTCATCACCCAAGACGTCCTCGGCGTAGGTAATGGCATCCGTCAGGGCCTTGACAGACTCGGCCGTCTTGCCCCTGGTGTCAGTCTCCTTCGCCTGCTTGACCAGGGCCTTGAGCTGCTTCTTAGTCGGATTCTCGACCGGGACCACCGGGGTCTTCTCGAGCGCGTCGCGGGCGCTCTCGAGCGCCCTGAGCGCCTGGTCGACCTCGTCCTGCGTGGCATCCTCGTCGCTCAAGATGGCGCGGGCGCTCGCCAGGGCGTTCTCGAGCGCCGTCCAGGAGGCCTCGGTGTAGTCGCCGGCCTTGAGGTCGCCGGCGGCAAGCTCGGCATCAACCTTTTCGATCGCGGCAGTGAGATCATCCTTCGCCACCGGATCGGGGACGGCCGTACCGTAGAACTTGAGCTCCGCCATGCTGCAGTAGGCATCAACGTCGCCCCCGCCGGCGTGAATCACCTTGACGGTCACGTAGCGACCGCGCGCGGCGCCAAAGCTCATCTGTTTCCAGTCGCCACGGTCGGTGAGCACGCGGCCATCGTTGTCGAAGGCGAACGTACCCATCGACGCGGCGGTGCCCTTCTCATAACCGTCGGCAGTGTCGGAGACCAGTATCTCGGCCTCGAAGATATCGCCGTTAGTGCCGCCGTCCTGGCGCGGCAGGAATGTAACGTCGGTGAGATCGTAGTCGCGGCCCAGGTCGACACTCAGATACTGGGGCATACCGGTCCCATGGGCCCAGTCGCTGTGCCAAAGCGTCCGCTCGTCGCCGTCGAGAGCGTTGACGGCGTTGCTGCCCTCGTAGTCGGCCTCACTCGAGAAGCCGGCCACCTTGACGTTCTTGCGGTTCTCGGGCGTGTTGATGAGAATCTTCTCATCAACAGGGCGCATCTTGAGGCCGTCGATTGCCTTCTCGATCTTGGCTGTGGCGTCTGCGACATCCTTCTTGCTATAGCTGCCCTGGCCGCTGTCGAGGAGCTTCTGAGCCGCCTCGACCGCAGTGGTGAGAGCTGCATAGGAATCCTTGGTGTAGACGGACTCGCTGTAGCCCGCGGCCTTGGAAAGCGCTGCTACGAGCGCAGAGGTATCGACACCAGCCTTGACCTCGACCTCATAGGATGCGGTCTTGGAGGGGTCGAGTACCGACGCCACCGTGATCTTTGCCTTGCCGGCCTTGTTGGCACGCAGGTAGTAGCTCACGCTATCGCCAGCCTGAACAGCGGAGACGCTTACCACAGAGGGGTCGGAGCTCTCGACCGTCACATAGGGGTAGCCAGCGCTCTCAGGCGTAGCCTTGGCGTCGACGGGCGTAATGTCGCCTTCAAAGAACTCGGTCTGGTTCTTGCCTAGCTCGACACCCTCGATGGCCTCGACACCCTGCGTGTAGTTGAAGTTGACCTCACGCAGTGTGAGCATCTGGTCACCCGATGCCTCAAGCGGCGTGACCTCGACCTTGGTCGCCTTCTTGCCCTTGTTCTCGGCAGAGAGGTCAAAGGCGTAGCGAGCCAGGAAGGAATCGTACTCCCCGCCCGCGAACTCTTGGGTCGAGCCATCCTCGAACGTCACGACAGCCTTGATCTTCTGCACGGTTCCGTTGCCACCGTTGCGGTTAACGACCTCGACACTATCGAGTTTCGACGGCGTCTTAAATGCGAATGTCATCGTGGTGGGAAGCTTCACGTAACTCGGAAGCTTACCCTCGCTGTCCCAGTTGCCGCTCCAGTTCCATAGGAACTCAAAGCCGTTGTCGCCCTCGTTATTATCGAACAGCGCGTTATAGCTCTTCTGCTGGATAAGTTTCTCGACGTTGGTCCCGTCGTCGGTCGTGAGCTCATCGTTGGTCATCGTGATGTTGAAGGCGTCCTGACCGTACTCGGCGACCGTTGGCTGAGGAACATCCG
The DNA here is from genome assembly GCA_902482035.1 of uncultured Collinsella sp. Taxonomy (GTDB): domain Bacteria; phylum Actinomycetota; class Coriobacteriia; order Coriobacteriales; family Coriobacteriaceae; genus Collinsella. The sequence goes on from CABSYW010000015.1 coordinate 47,967, forward strand.
GCATCGTCACCGTGCCGTCGCTCGCAAACTCAAGTGCGTCGCATGCCGGACCGATGAGCCAAGATGTCGAGGGCAGTTCGACCTTGCCGGCGGTCTTGGCCTTGAGCTTGAAACTCGCCACCGCGCCGGTACCGTTGTAGAGCTTGCCATCGCCGCGGTTGGCAAAGGCGAGATTGATAGTCTGCGTTCTGTCCGCGAACTGGACCTTCTCGCGAGACAGGTTCTCCATGCCGGCAGTCGAGCCGTCCTGCGCGATGCTCTCGGACACAAACTCGAACTGGTCGCTCTTGAAGTTGACGAGAGCGCCCAGGGCGTTGACGTTCTTGGCGTCGGCCGCATAGACATCAACGGTGATCTCATCACCGGCCTCGACCTCGGTCTTGCTCGGAATCACCGCGAGCGAACCTGCGACCTTTCCCTTTTGTTTAGTGCCGCCGTCAAGACCCGCCATGGTGAACGAGTAATCGTAGACGTCGTAAACGCCGTTATCGTTGAGGTCGGCGAAGTGGTCGCGGATCTGCGAACCGAACGTCGGGGTATCGGGCTCGCGATTCTCGAGGCCCAGATAGTTCTTCATGTTGGAGTAGTCTCCGTCGGAGATCGTGGCCTTGTTGAGGTTGGAGCCCACGGCGAAGCCATCCGTGCCGTCGGTCTTGTAGATGGCAATCTCGGACGCGGAGAAGAAATTGCCGACCGAGGCGAGCGGTGTCATGCGCACGTAACGGGCGGCCACGGTGCCGTCAAACGCTACCGTCTTACAATCAGCGGAACGTGCCCAATCGACCTCCTGGCTCGTCCAGTGGACGCCATCGAGACTCGTCTCAACACGCATCTTGGTCACAGTGCCGTTGCCGGCGTCATCGCGCGGATAGTACTCGAGCTTATCGAGCTTGTAAGCGCGTCCATAGTCAACGGTAAGCGCCTTGCCCAGATCGTTGCCACCGGAGTGGAAACCGCCGTCGCCCGACTGGAACTCATGGTCGAAGGCGAGCTCGGCCTTATGGCTGCCGTAAAGTGAGCCCTCCCAGGTGATTTGCTCGGCGTCGGGGACGTTCCGCCACGGATCGAGTGCGGAGTTCGCCTCGAGCACATCGCTCCAGGCGGAGTAGCCCTCGGCGTTGCGCGAACGAATCTGGTAGGTGTGCTTGCTATTGTAGGCGAGGTCGGTGTGCGTGAACTCGGCCGCATCACCCACGGCGAACACGGTGCCGTCGACCTTAAGGTCGTAGGAGGTAGCACCATCGACCTTTCCCCAGGTGAGCTTGATGCTCGTTGGGGTCGTGACGTCCTCGGGGGCAGCAAGGTTCGTGGGTGCGGAGAGGCTCTCGTTGAGGCGATCGGCTGTGAGCGTGGCGTCGGCGTTCACGAAACCGCCCAGCTCGAGCGTCTGCGCCGCCGCAGCAACATCGGTCTTCGCGAACTTGACGTAGACCTTGGGGTTCGTGGTGATCTTGGTGTTGTTAAAGCTCTCGCCCCGCTCGGCCTCGGTGCCGTCCACATCGCTGCCGTAGTGGTTGAGGTTAGGGGTCTCGCTGTAGAAGTAGACCGCCTGGCCGGCCTCGGGGGTCGCGGTGTCAAAGGTCTCCTGCGAGTCGACCTCAACCACGTTGAGCGCGGATCCGCCGTTCTTGGCGACGACGCTCATGGGCTTGGCGGACACGTTGGCCACGAAGGTCGTGGTGCGATTGGAGTCGTAGCCGTTGTAGCCACCCTGCGAGGCTTCGGCGGTAAAGGTCGCGGTGCCGCCTGCGGCCTTGGATCTGTAGACGGTGCTCACATGCTCACCGTAGGAGATATTGTCGATCGTACCGTAGGAATCGTCCTCAGTCGTGTTGTTCTCGATGGAGGAGCCGTCGTCCTCGTACTGCGTAAAGGTGCCGTCGCCCTCGGTGGCGAAGAACTCGACGATACGCTGGCTGCGGTCGGTACCCTTGGTGTTGGTGTCGCTCACGGCCTCGGGGTTGTTGTTCTCGGCGTACATCGGCACGATAGCGTTGGCCTTCACAAACAGCGGCAGCTTCCAAAGCGGAGCCTCGTAGTTGTTGAGAACCTGGCCGCCGCGATACTGCTTACCCGAGAAGTAATCGATCCAGATGGTGGGATTCTCGTCGGTGCCGTAGTTGGGGAGGTAAATCCCATTGCGAATGTCGTTGCCGTTCTCGTCTGCCTGGGTATCCTGATACACCGGTGCCACTAGGAAGTTCTCACCGAACATATACTGGTACTGCGTCGAGGTGCTTGCGGCGTACTCGGAGTTATCGGAAAGCAGCATGGCGCGGATCATGGGCAGGCCGGCATCGCCGTTACCCGTGTCGATGTTGGCCGCCGAGGCCGCGCTCGTGTAGATATAGGGCATGAGCTGCGCCTTGAGCTTGAGGTAGAAGCGCGAGATGCCTGTGTAGGGATCGCCGTGCGTCATGGGCGATTTACGGTAGGTGCCCCAACCGTCCATGTCGAGCATAGAGGGCGTGAACGTCTTCCACTGGTAGTCACGCGCAGAGATGATGGGGTCGCCGCCAAAAATGCCATCCATGTCGGAGCCGATGTTGGGGTTGCCCGAAAGACTCTGACCGATATACGTGGGGATATGGAAGCGAATGTACTCCCAGTTACCGCCATACTGGTCGCCGGTCCAAATGCCACCAAAGCGCTGCGTGCCGGCCCAACCATCGAGCGTGATGATGTTGGGGCGCTTGTTAGCGCCGGTCGTCACCGTGTCATAAGCTGTCTTGATGCCATTAAGACCAAAGGAGTAGCCAGATCCAACCCAGGCAACGTCGGTCTTAAGGGTAGTGATGCCTCCCGTCTTGACCTCGGCGTCGAAGTCGCGAAGCAGATGCCACGGGGTCTCAGGGTTGCTGTCGGGCTCAAGGTTGGACTGGGTCCACAAGCCCGTGCTCACACCCTTTGAGTTGGCATACTCGGTGAACTTCTTAAGGTTGTCGACGTTGGCACGCACAGCGTTAAGACGGTCGGCCGAGCTCGCTCCGTCGGAGTTGACGCCGCCGGTCTTGTAGTAACCGTTCTGGCCATAGCCGGCGCCGTAGCCGTCGTTCGGCAGGAACCAGCCGAGCGGCATGTCGCTGTCCTCGTAGTCATCGATAACCTGCCGAGCAGAGAACTGGCGGTCAAAATCGGTCGCTTTCATGTTCTCGGTATCAACCGTAGGGCCCTCACCGTTGAGCGTCTCGGCCGCAAGTGTGCCGTCGAGCTTGTAGCCCGTCGACATGCCAGACTCGTACTTAACGTCGCCCTTCTCGCTCGAGGACTTGCTGCCCTTGGTCTCCCACTTCTTTTGACCCGAGGTCGTTGACCAGCCATCACGGTTATAGGCATTAAGATGACCAAGGTAGAACCCGTACTCGGGCAGCAGTACCGGGTTACCGGTCACCTTGTAGTAGTCCTGCAGCATCTCAGTTGCCACGTTCGAAGCTCCCTCGTTGGTCGCCACGAAGTAGTAGGCATCAAACTCATTCTCGCTGTGCAAAGTCGTGACCGTCGATGAGTCCGTGGAACCGAAGTCGTAGGAACCCTCTGCAAACGTGTTTCGGAGCACGCCGTAGCCGTCACTCGTCCAATAAAACGGGTTGGGCGAGGCAACGCCGCCATCGGTCCAGTTGTTCGTGTTGGAGATGGCGATGGTCTGGTTGGTGTGCAGGAAGCGTCCGTTCTGGGTGCCGCCGCCAAAGAAGTTCTCGGACTTCTCCTTGGCGAGCGTCTGGACGGTACCCTTCTTATCAAGGTCGAGGGACGCGGACTCGGAAACCACGACACGGTCGCCTGACTTGATACTCATCTTGCCAGTCGCCTTGTCCAGGATCACGGTCGCCTTTCCGCCGGTGATCTCGATAGTGTCGCCCTTGTCGGCAACCGTCGCACTCGGCTTGCTGTAGGTGTCCGAGGTATCGGGCTGAGCCTGGATCTTAGCCGTGTGGGACTTACTGCGCGGCGTGGCGTACTCGGAAAACTCACCCTTGGGGTCGACGTTATAACGGAAAATACCGTCCTCGAGGAACGTAATACGGCCCTTGATGCCGTCAGCGAAATCGATGTCGACGACATTCGAGGCAGACTGGGACACGGTCGCCGAGTCGACGCCCTTGAGTGGCGTGGCAATCGCCTGCTGGGGATTGGCAAACACGAGCGTCGCTGCAGTGGCAACGAGGACCGCGCTTCCCTTCACCCACCGTTTCGTAAAAATGGAATTCCTGCGCATCTGGTCTCCTTTCTTCCGACATGCTGAGGTGCCGAGGACGCCCCCCCCCGGCAGCATGGGAAAACGTATCAAACGGAGATGTTCGGTACATTCCGCACAATGGGGGCCACCCGTTACCAAGGGGCCAACTGGTAGTAACCAGATAGCCACCTACTAGGTCATATCAACATATGGGAGCACTTGCGCACCCAAGTTCGGAATTCTCCCAGCGGCAGCAAAATAAGCGTCAACGGCAAGGTGGGCTTAATAAGCCATACCAATTGGTTCTTCAGTCAAATACCAATCTAGCAAAAATGTACTGTTTATCTGGTATTACACAGACCATACCTTTCCCTCGGGAACTGGGCTTCGCCAAGTTTCCCGAGGGAAAGGCTCAGCCGCCATCCTGCAACCTACCGGGGATTGCCATGACGTACGTTGGCTGATTTGGTTTGGAATGAGATGTTGACGGTGGCTGATGGGCACAACTGTCCCGGGTGCATTTCAAGATGCACCTAAATGTCTGTCTTTATCCTTATAGATTGTCCAGGTAGTCGTCGGCATCATAGGTAAGGCTGTAAGCTTTATTCAGGATGCGCACGAGCTCCTGGGCATCGTGCTCGCCGAGCGCTGAGAGTTGTTTCGAGAGCGATGCCACACTCTCGGCATTTTTTTTCGCCGCGAAATCACGGCCTTCCTTGGTAATGCTCACCAGCACACGCCGACGATCGTTTGGATCAGTCCTGCGCTGAACGTAACCCTTACTCTCGAGTGAATCCAAGATATGCGACATGCGCGCACGGGAGAATTTCAGCTTCTTGGCAATCTCGGAGGGAATGACATCACCGTCAATACCCGATAGATACTGTAAAACCGGTGCCTCGCCCACACTGGCGCCGCCGGCAGCACTCAAGGATCCCTTGGCAAGGGAACGTGAGTACACAATCAGTTTTCGAGCGACGTCATCGTAATCCACTGGGGATATTGTCCTTTGCAACTCTAGAAGGGCCATAAAACCGTCATTTGCCGTACATTAGTTAACATTCGCAACAATTATTTATGATACCCCAACGCGGAAGTCTATTGCTCGTCCTTCTTGCGTCGCATAAGCTCCTCAACGTCGACACCAGCGGCCTCGAGCATGCGCTCGACATTCTTTTTGGCGTTGGTCGTGCCGACCTTAAGCACGATCGAAAGCGGAGTGCCCACCACCAGGCACACGATGCCCACGGGGACACCCCAGCCGGGGCCGCCCTGCATACCCCACATCCCCATCAAAAAGCCAATCGCCACGAGCGAATAGCCCAGGCGCAGCCAAACATTGAGCCGCTGAATAGCATCGGTCTGCATCTTTGCCTCGCGAATCAAGTCGTCGCGTGAAAGGTCGTGTCCATGTTTCTCGTGCATATGGTCCTCCTCGTGCAAAGTGTGCATCATGCGCAAGTGCATCGTTTGTCGAATACGTCATCTTTCAAGAGCAATATAGCGGGTGTCGTGTAGGCGATGGAGGTCGCTGGCCATATTGCCCTTGAAGGGCGGCGCAAAATCAGAACCACCCTTAAAAAGGGTGGTTTGCTCTTAGGGTATAACCCACGGGCCCCGGGCTCGCGTCTAAAGGCGCGGGCCCGGACTTCGTCCAGGCCTAGTGCATCTTGACCCGTGGCGCGCCGGTCGAACCGGCAGCATCACCCCCTCTTGAAGGGGTCCTCGTACTCCTTCACGCTCAGCTTGTCCAGCGCGATGTCGTGGGACTCCTGCTCCCTGATGTACTTGGCGATCGTCGCCTCGTTCAGGCCGACGGTGGACACGTAGTAGCCCTCCGCCCAGAACTTCCTGTTGCCGAACTTGTACTTGAGGTTGGCGTGCCTGTCGAATATCATCAGCGAGCTCTTCCCCTTCAGGTAGCCCATGACGCTCGCGACGCTGTACTTCGGCGGGATCGCCAGCAGCACGTGCACGTGGTCGGGCATCAGGTGCCCCTCGATTATCTCGATCCCCTTGTACTCGCACAGCTTCCTGAGGATCTCCCCTATGTCGCTCCTGATTTGGTTGTAGATCACTTTGCGCCTATACTTCGGCGT
>CABSYW010000016.1 GCA_902482035.1 uncultured Collinsella sp.
GGCCCGTGGGTTATACCCTAAGAGCAAACCACCCTTTTTAAGGGTGGTTCTGATTCCTTGGGGACGGAGGAAAACGGATCATTTTAGGCTTTGGGGCAGCTTGGTCGGTCCTAGTCTCCCGAGGCCTGGTTGCGGCCGGTGGCGTAGTCGATCTGCACGTGCGGCTGCAGGTTGTAGCAGTATACGTGGAAGCAGAGGGTCTTGCCGTGGTCCTCGACCGATTGCGCCTCAAGGCGCACGCCGCGGCAGACAAGCTCCTCTTCGTTATACATGGGCGTGACGCGATAGAGCACGTGGTTGCCCGTATCGCTAATATAGTTGAGAATCTGCTCTTCAAACGGCAGCATGCCCGTCTCGTTGAGATAACGCGTGCCGGTGAGGAGATTCTTGCGGTTGGCGTTTTCGCCGCAGAGCGACCAGGCGATGAGGTGGCAGCGGTTGTAGAGGCTCTGGCCCGGAATAAAGTCGTAGCGCTGCTGGAGCCAACCGGCAGGATGGATGCGCGAGATATCGCCGCGCTTGCCTTGACCGAGTGACTCGGGGCCCACACAGGCGAGCGCCTTGCGAGCGCGGCCCAGGCTGTCGAGCTTGGAGAATTTCTTAAAGCAGCCCTCTTCGGTGGCGCGCTCATACTCCTCGAGCGTGAACGACGGCGTGCCGAGCGGGTGCGTGCTGTCGGCGCGAAGGGCAACGTAGGGGTTGCCGGCGTAGTCGGGAATGCTGCTGAGATAAACACCGCGGGCGCGGTTGAGGTCGGGGTTTTCGACCTCGTCGATGGGGGTGGCGGCGCTGCCTGTGGAAGTGTCGTCACCGGTGTCGGTTGCGGCGTATTCAGAGCCATCGCCAGAGTCTTGGCTATTTTGAGAGTCCTCGGAGCTCGCTGTTCCCGATTCGAGCCGAGCGACCAGATCTGCCTCGTCGTCGGTGCGGTTGGGACTCTCGTTTTGCTTCTCGGCCAGAGCTGCCGCCTGCTCATCGCTTTGCGGCGACAGCAGCTTGGGCGCTCCGTCGAGCGACCCTGCGAACAGCGCAAATCCCAGCACCACGGCGGTGCCGATGGAAAGCACTTGCTTGTAGGCGGACTTGCGCGACATGGAGGCTCCTGGATGGACGGTTGGGAGTCTACCAGTCTAGCAGGAGCCGGCAGGGGCCGTTCTGTCGAACAAATACTTAAGATTTGAGACAAACGCTACTGATTCATTTGTCCCGCGGTTTAGATCGAGGTGGAGTCGAGCCAGTTGAGCTTGCACTCGAGAATGCGCTGCTCGCCGGGTTCGCTGCTTCCGTCAAGTAGGGCGAGCAGCATCTCGGCTGCTTCGCGACCTTCTTGGTCGACGGGCTCGATGATGGTGGAGACGGTCGGTGTGGTGAGATTAGTCCAGTCTTCGCAGTTGAGTCCCAAAAGGCCGATTTGCTGCGGAAGCAGATGGGCCATTGGCTGGAGGGCCTTGTAGACACGGGGAAGTGCCCACTGATTTTGCACGAAGATAAGGGTTCGCTTGGCGGGATTGAACTTGAATTTAAAGTATTCGGTGAGCTCGTTGATTGACGGCTTGTTGTGATCGATGGGAATCGCTTTGTAGAGCTGTCCGTTCGCTGCCAGTGCCTCGGCATACCCCTGAAAACGCTCCATGCGGGTGCGCATCTCGGTCATGTTGGCGGCAATGGAAAAGAAGTCTTCGTAGCCGGCGTCGAGGAGTGCCTGTGTGGCGTTGTACACGCCGTCGTAAAGGTTGGTTTTGATCCAGCTGGTACCTGGGCTATAGATGGCCGCATCGAAAAAGACGACCGGCTTGCCGGCGCGTCTAATGCGGTCGTGCACGGCTTTGAAGTTTGCCGTGGGCTGGATGATAAAGCCATCGACGCCCAGCGAGAGCATCTTGTCGACGTACATGAGCTCGGTCTCGGGGTTAAAGTTGCTCGTGCAAACGACCGTCTGGTAGCCCGCGGGGAGCATGACCTGCTCCATGCCATTGAGAACGAGCCCCGCCCATTTGTTGGTGTTATCCAAAATGATGATGGCGATGACGTGGGTTTGTTTGCCGGTGAGCGTTTGCGCCTGGGCATTGGGAACGTATCCGAGTTCCTTAATGACGCGCGCGATTTTGTTCTGCGTCTTCTCGCTAAGCTTTTCTCGTTTGTCGTTGAGGTAATACGAGACGCTTGCCGTCGAGGTTCCCGCCTCTCGAGCGACGTCTGCGATCGTAACGCGCTGTTTTGCCACAGCGACTCCTTCCGACAGATGAGCATTTTCCAACATGATGACTTTGAGTCTTAGTGGGGGATACGCTTCGGTGAGCGACCTTTTCCTTTCATATGAGTATGCAACAAATGCGGTATACGGGTGGGGTCGAAATTTGTGACCGGCATGCGCATCTGCCGTCTACCGAGAAAATCAAATACTTCTTGACTTTTGAAATCGAGGGTAAAATCGCAGGATTCATTTTTGGTTAAACGCATAACTAAATCGCATAACCAACGCTCTGACCTGCGCGTTTACCGAAATAAGCTGGCATTAAGAAAAACGAGCACTTATATTGGTCTTGTCGAAAAGACAGCAAGTCCAAACGGCAGGGGATGCTCCGGAGGCCTCCGCAAACGGTGTCTTGCGCACGCAACTCTATGAAAAGAGGGAAGCAATGAAGATCGTAGGCGTTGCCGCCTGTACCGTGGGTATCGCCCACACGTATATGGCCCAGAAGGCGATTCAGGATGAATGCGCCGCCCGTGGCATCGAGTGCAAGGTCGAGGCTCAGGGTGGCCTGGGTATCGAGAATGAGCTCACGCAGGAAGACGTGGACTCCGCTGACCTGGTCTTGGAGTCCGTCGACGTGGGTGTCGAGAACGAGGACCGTTTTGAGCAGAAGATGGCCGAGGGCAAGTTCCTCAAGGTCGGTACTTCCGATGTGATCGCCGATCCGGTCAAGATCATCGACCAGGCTGTTGAGATTATCAAGGCGACGGGTGGCGCCGTTGACGCGCCCAAGGCCGAGGCCAAGGCAGAGAAGAAGGCCGTCTCCGCTGCCCCGCAGGCCCCGACACCGGCGTCCAAGCAGTCTATCTTTGCCGATCCTGGCAAGACGCTGCTCAATGCATTCAATACCGGCGTTTCCTATTTTATCCCCATTGTCGTTATCGGTGGCGTGTTCCTCGCCTTCTCGTTGGCATCCGGTACCGCCGGCGCCAACGGCATGGAGGTTACGAATCCGCTGATGGTGAGCCTTAACACCATCGGCATGGCCGGCATCTCCATGATGATCCCGGTGCTTGCGGCTTACATCTCCTACTCGATGGCCGGCAAGCCCGCGCTCGCCCCCGGTTTTGTCCTGGGCTACCTGGTCAACAACGCAGTCGTTACCCCTAACGGCAACAGCGTTTCGACCGGCTTCTTGGGCGCCATGATCATGGCAGTTATCTGCGGCTACTTTGTCCGCTGGATGAAGACCTGGAAGGTCAACAACACTATCCAGACCATCATGCCCATCCTGATTATCCCGATTCTGACCTCGCTTGTCCTGGGCATGGCCTATATCTACATCCTGGCCACGCCGCTTGGCTTTGTGATGGACTGGCTCACCGGCGTGCTCGGCAGCCTGCAGGGCGGTTCCGCAGTTGTCCTGGGTCTGGTCATTGGCGTTATGACCGCCTTCGATATGGGTGGTCCCATCAACAAGACCGCCTCGACCTTCACCATGGCCATCATGGCCTCCGGCATCTACGGTCCTAATGGTATGTTCCGCGTCGCCGTTGCCGTTCCCCCGATTGCCTGTGGCCTCGCTGCGCTCATCGCCAAGAACAAGTTTGATGACGCTGACCGTCAGATGGGCATCTCTGCGCTGTTCATGGGCTGCATCGGTATTACCGAGGGCGCTATCCCCTTCGCGGTCAAGGACCTCGGTCACACCCTTCCCGGCATTTGCATCGGCTCTGCCGTGGGCGCGGCGCTTGCCGCCTTCCAGGGTATCGACTGCTACGTCCCGCACGGTGGCTTTATCGTCGCCCTTGCCACCAACAACGTCGCGCTGTTCTGCCTGGACATCGTGATTGGCTCCGTGGTCGCCGCTGCAATCCTGATTGCCATGAAGCCCACGCTCGACAAGCAGGCCAAGTAAACCTTTAAGGACTCCGGTTGTGCGGAGGGATGGATTTGACTCCGCACAACCGCCCCTACACAACAAAATCCATCCGTACTGATAGGGCCCACATCTGGGTCCCAGGGAACTTTTGTCAAAAATCCTCTGGAGAAGGAGAACAAAATGTCCAACCTCACCATCCGCCAGGCCGTTCAGGGCATGCTCAAGCTGCAGGATAGCGGCGATCACGCAACCATGGTCGGCATTGGTCCCATGAGCCCCAACCTGATTCAGGCCGTGTTCGAGCTTGCCAAGGACGAGGATTTCCCACCCATGTTTATCGCCAGCCGCAACCAGGTCGATATGGACGAAATGGGCGCCGGCTACGTCAACGGTTGGGACCAGACGCGCTTTGCCGCCGACATCAAGAAGGTCGCCGACGAGGTGGGTTACACCGGTCCGTACTACCTGTGCCGCGATCACGGCGGTCCGTGGCAGCGCGACGAGGAGCGTAACGCCCACCTGCCCGAGGACGAGGCCATGGAGCTCGCCCGCAAGTCCTTCGTCGCCGACATGGAGGCGGGCTTTGACCTGCTGATGGTCGACCCCACCAAGGACCCCTATCAGATCGGCAAGGTTATTCCGCTTGACGTGGTGCTTCGCCGCACGATCGATCTTATCGACTACCTTGAGCAGTACCGTCGCGAGCATAACCTGCCCGAGGTCGCCTATGAGGTCGGTACCGAGGAGACCAATGGCGGCTTGACCTCTACCGATAAGTACGAGGAGTTCATTTCTCAGCTGCAGCCCGAGCTTGAGAAGCGCGGCTGCCCCATGCCCACCTTTATCGTCGGTCAGACCGGCACGCTTACCCGTTGGACCGAGCAGGTCGGCCATTACAACTTTAAGAACGCCCGCGAGCTCGCCGATATGGCAAAGCGCTACGGTGTGGGCCTGAAGGAGCACAACGCCGACTATCTGGATGACGCAACGCTGCTCGAGCACATCCCGGCTCACGTGACGGCCTCCAATGTCGCCCCTCAGTACGGCACCGAGGAGACCCGCGCTTACCTCAAGCTCTGCGCTACCGAGCAGATTCTGGTCGACAACGGCCTGTGCGACGATCCCTCCGACCTGTATCACACGCTGCTGGTCAAGGCTATCAAGACCGAGCGTTGGCGCAAGTGGATGACCGGCGACGACGTTAACCTGCAGGTTGACGACATTCTGGCCGACGACGAGCTCAGCCTGAAGATTCTGGATGTCTCCGGCCACTACGCCTTTAACGATCCCGAGGTCAAGGAGCAGGTCGAGAAGCTCTATCGCAACCTCGCTGCCCAGGACATCGACGGCAAGCGCTTTGTGATTGAGCACATCAAGCGCCCGATCAAGCAGTACGTCGTCGGTCTTAACCTCAAGGGCGTAACGAGCCGTATCGAGAAGGCTCTCGAGGACTAGGTAGTTTTTCCTACGCGACGCCGGGCCTGGGGCATGTCCCAGCCGCAGGCCCGGCACATAGGACAAAGGGACGCCCCCTTTGTCCTATTTTTTGAGTTTTGGATTCCTCCGAAGGAGTTTGCACCATGAAGTTCTTTATCGATACCGCCAACCTTGACGAGATCGCCGAGGCTAAGAGCTGGGGCTGCCTTGCCGGCGTCACCACCAACCCGTCCCTGTACGCCAAGACCGGCGGCAAGCTGGCCGACTTTGAGCCTCACATGCTCAAGATCGCCGAGCTTTGCGAGGGCCTGCCCGTGTCCGCCGAGTCCACCGCGACCACTGCCGAGGGCATGATCGAGGAGGGCAAGCGCCTTGCCGCCCTCGCCCCCAACATTGTGGTCAAGCTCCCCGTTTGCGAGGCCGGCCTCGCCGCCTGTCGCGCGCTGGCCGATGCAGGCGTGCGCGTCAACATGACGCTCGTCTTCTCGCCGACGCAGGCCCTTATGGCCGCCAACGCCGGCGCTCGCTACATCAGCCCGTTTGTCGGTCGTTTCGACGACATCGCCGAGGACGGTATCTCGCAGCTCGACAACGTCGTGACCTGCATTAAGAACTACGACTGGACCGGCAAGAACGTCGACGACACCGTCGAGATTATCACCGCTTCGGTCCGCACGCCCAACCACGTGACCCAGGCGGCTCTTCTTGGCGCCGACATCGCGACCGTGCCCATGGCCGCTCTCAAGAAGTGCCTGCATCATCCGCTGACCGATCAGGGCCTCGCCTCTTTTGAGGCTGACTGGCAGAAGGTCGTCGCTCAGGCTTAACGAGTGGATTGCCCCGGCATCGTGTCATCCGGTGCCGGGGTTGTTCTCAAGAGAGGAATTCGTATGACCAACCAGGAGCTGGCGAAGGTCGCCAATGAGGTCAGGAAGGGTGTCGTGACTGCGGTTCACGCGGCCAAGTCGGGACACCCGGGTGGATCGCTCGGTGCTGCCGACATCATGACGTATCTGTACTTTGAGGAAATGAATATCGATCCTGCCGACCCTCACAAGGCCGATCGCGATCGCTTTGTGCTCTCCAAGGGTCACGCGGCGCCGGGCCTGTATTCGGTGTTGGCAAATCGCGGCTATTTTCCCGTCGAAGAGCTCGAGACGCTCCGTCATATTGGCAGCCGACTGCAGGGTCATCCCAACATGAACGACGCCCCGGGCATCGATATGTCCACCGGATCGCTCGGTCAGGGCATCTCTGCTGCAGTTGGAATGGCGCTTGCCGCTAAGCACTGGGGCGACGGCTACCGTGTCTACACGTTGCTGGGCGACGGTGAGTGCGAGGAAGGCCAGGTGTGGGAGGCGGCCATGTTCGCCGGCAACCATGCGCTCGACAATCTTGTTGCCGTCGTCGACCACAACGGCTTGCAGATTGACGGCACGATTGATGAAGTCAACTCGGCCATGCCACTCGCTGACAAGTTCCGCGCCTTTAAGTGGCATGTGATCGAGATCGCCGACGGTAACGACATGGCGCAGATTGCCGCCGCCTTTGCCGAGGCCCGCAAAGTGAGCGACTCGCCCGTGGCCATTATCGCCGAGACGGTGAAGGGCAAGGGCGTCTCCTTTATGGAAAACCAGGTGGGCTGGCACGGCAAGGCACCCAACGATGAACAGTTTGAGCAGGCCATGGCCGAGCTCGCAGCAGCAGGGGAGGAGCTCTAATGGCAGACGTCAAGAAAGTCGCCACGCGCGTTAGCTACGGCGAGGCACTTGTCGAGCTGGGCAATGAGCGCGATGACTTTGTGGTTCTCGATGCCGACCTGGCCGCCGCCACGCAGACCGGTAAGTTTAAGGCTGCGCACCCTGAGCGCTTCTACGACGCCGGCATTGCCGAGAGCAATCTGATGGGTCTTGCCGCCGGCATCGCGACCACGGGCCGCGTTGCTTTTGCGAGCACCTTCGCGATGTTTGCCGCCGGTCGCGCCTACGAGCAGGTCCGCAATTCCATCGGCTACCCGCACCTCAACGTCAAGATTGGCGCTACCCATGCCGGCATTTCGGTGGGCGAGGACGGCGCCACGCATCAGTGCTGCGAGGACATCGCGCTCATGCGCACGATCCCGGGTATGACGGTAATCGTTCCCGCCGATGACATCGAGGCTCGCGCTTGCGTGCGCGCCGCCTATGAGTTTGAGGGCCCGGTTTACATGCGCTTCGGCCGCCTGGCAACACCGGTCATCAACGATCACGAGGACTATGAGTTCAAGATTGGTCGCGGCGTGGTCGTGCGCGAGGGGTCCGATGTGACCATCATCGCTTGTGGCCTTATGGTCGCCGAGGCGCTTGAGGCTGCCGAGGCGCTCGCTGCCGATGGTATCGATGCCGAGGTCATCAATATGCACACGATCAAGCCGCTTGATGAGCGCCTGGTGGTTGCCAGCGCCAAGAAGACCGGTCGCGTGGTCACTGCCGAGGAGCATTCGATTATCGGTGGTCTTGGCGAGGCCGTGGCCTCGGTGCTCGCGGAGCAGCATCCGGTGCCGATGCGTCGCGTCGGCGTGCGCGATGTGTATGGCGAGTCCGGCCCTGCGGTCGATTTGCTGCACAAGTACGGTTTGGACGCCGACGGCATCGAAGCTGCGGTCAGGTCCGTGTTGTAAGGAAGGTTTCCATGGGATTTGTATCTGCCAACCAAGTGACAATCGGGTATACCGCCGCCTCGCGCGAGGACGCCCTACATTATTTGTCCGAGCAGGCCATCGAGCTCGGCTTTGCCGATGACGCATCTGCCGTAGAGGCCGCCTTCATTGCTCGCGAGAACGAGGCCGAGACCGGCCTTGTCGCCGGTTTTGCCGTTCCGCATGCCAAAAGCGACGCGATCCACACGCCGGGCGTTGCCGTGCTTAAACTGACCGAACCCGTTGAATGGCCGAGCTTCGATGGGGTGCCCGTCGATGTTGCGCTCGCGCTGTACGTGCCCGCCGGCGAGGCCGGAACTACGCACCTGCGTCTGCTCTCCAAGGCTGCCGTGATGCTGATGGACGCCGGCTTCCGTGACAAGGTGCGCGCGAGCACCGATCCCGTTGAGATTGCGGAGCTCATCAATAGCGGACTCGAAGACTAGAACGGTCATCCCGTTCAATCAATTGATCCTTCTCCAAGGAAAAGGGCCGCGACGCCGTATGGGTGTCACGGCCCTATTTGCGTTTCCCCAGATAAAACCTGCCAAAATAAACCTGTCCCTTTTTGGCAGGCTAATCGTGAGTTATTTCACCGCAACTTAGGGCACGGTTAGGAAGTGTGCACCTTAAAGAGTGGAGCCCTTGATTAGAGAGATTGCGCTCGTCTCTCTAAATGTCTCTCTAAAGAGAAAGCTAGTTAAAGAGATAACATTGGGCAATCTAACAGCGAATTCGATACATCTCTCTAAATGTCTCTCTAAAACAAGGCGCTTATCTCTCTAAAGTTAGAGAGATAAATCTATTGTTTTAGAGAGACGGAATGCCAAAATTCGTCCGTCCGCTACCATCTGCCAAGAATGGCGGATAAAGGACTCATCGAAGTAATGGGTTCGTCGACGAGCCGCAACCGCCGCTATCGGAAGAAGTAGATGCAGCCGAATTGCCCCTCTATCGTCTCTCGAAGTTTGATAGGCGCTAGAGGGGCGACTGCCTCGTGATAATTTCCCCAGATAAAACCTGCCAAAATAAACCTGTCCCTTTTTGGTAGGTCAGTTAACGCAGTCCAGGTTGAGCATATGCGAGCGAGCAGGCTCCGGGTGCGGTAAGGTGACGTGAAACAAGCGGGCGCTGACCTTTTGGTCGCGCCCGTGAAGTTGAACGTCAGATTGCCGTGCCCGGGGCCTGCGCAGCGCCGAGCGGTTACGCCGTTTGTAAAACGGCGTAACTTAAAGGTTCATGTTGCCGTGGATGTAGGGGGTGACCTCGGGGGAGATATGGTCGCAGCCCAGCTCGCGCAGCGCGGACTCGATAACGGCGGGCAGCGGGGTCTTGCCCTTGTCGTCGATGGCGGCACCGCCGAGGGCGGCAATCTTGGCAACATCTGCGGGTGCGGCCTCGATATGCATGCAGCCGCCGATCAAGCGCGCGCGTACCTGTGCCAGATCAAGATCGTGCAGGTAATCCTCGCAGGCGCGGATTAAATCGACCTTCTCGCGCGTAAGCTCCTCGCCCGTGGGAACGCGCGTGGCAAGACATGCTCCCGCCGGCAGGTTCCAAACGGGATAGCCCCATGCGCGCAGCAGCTCGCGCTCTTCGTCCTTGGTAAAGCCGACCTCCATGAGAGGGGAGCGTACGCCGAGCTCTTTTGCCGCGCGCATACCAGGGCGGTAGTCGCCGCGATCACTTGCATTGCTGCCATCGATGACGGTGGGAAAGCCGAGCGACTTGGCGTGGTTGACGATGGCGGTAAAGCCGGCGTGCTTGCAGTGGTAGCAGCGATTGGCATCGTTGCAGGCTACTCGGGGGAGCTGCAACTGATCCACCGAAAGATTGAGCACGGGGAGCTTAAAATGCGGCCCCTCATTGACTTGTCCATCAACGGACCGCTCAAACGAAGCCTGTTCGGGCGTACCGATGAGCGGCGTGGTGAGGTGGACGAGAAGCGTGTTGGCGGGCATGATGCGAGCACACACGGCGGCCAAAAAGCTGCTATCGACGCCGCCGGAAAAGCCGATGGCGACGCGTCCGTATGCCAAAAGCAGCTGCTCGAGTGCTGCGAGTTTGTCCTGAAGCTCCTCTGCGGGTGCGGCGGTGTCTGAAAGCATGAAAGTTCCTTACAGTTATTAAAGCTCGGACGAAACTATAATCCTACCGAGCCACTCGCCATAAGACTTCTATCTATGTAACGAAAGTGCAATATGGTATATACGTTATATACAAGTTCGTAAAGTGCGGTAGAGTAGCGAAAGTATGACAGCGCGAGTCGATGGGGGACCGATATGATCAAGGCTGTTATTTTTGACATGGATGGAACGCTGGTCGATACCGAGCGTTTGGGGATTAAGGCCTGGAAGGCAGGCGCCGCCGAGCTGGGGCTCGCGATTGATGATGCGCTGATCCATCAGTTTATCGGCCGCACGCTGCCCGATGTCATGGGCATTCTCGAGGAGCATTACGGCAGCCGCGAGACCGCCGAGGCGATCTATGCCCGCCACAAGGAGATTCGCGACGAGATGGTCAAGACCGATCTGGAGCTTAAGGCCGGCGCCGCTGAGTGCCTAGACGAGCTGCTGGCGGCGGGCTATCACGTGGGCCTTGCGACGTCGTCGCGCCACGTTACCGCAGAGCGCAACCTTAAAGCATTCGGTCTCTTTGACAAGTTTGAGACGGTGACCTGCGGCGGCGACGTCGTACACGGCAAGCCTGACCCCGAGATGTACCTGCTCGCCTGCGAGCGCGCGGGCTTTGCTCCCGAGGAATGTGCCGTGGTCGAGGATTCGCGCAACGGCTGCGTCTCGGGCATTACGGCCGGCTGCCACGTCTTTGCCGTCCCCGATATCGTGCCGCTGCCGCAGGACGTGGTGGATGGCTGCGAGGCCGTGCTCGATACGCTGTTCGACCTTACGGCGGCGGTCAAGGCCGTGCGCTAGCGTCTGCATGTAAGCCATTTCAATAGCATTTTAAAGATGCGGCCATCCGCTTAACACGGGTGGCCGCATCTTTGTATCTATAGGGTTCAAACCAAAAAAGACTACCGTTTACCGATTGAAAACAACCGCTCACCGGACTGGATATGACTCATATTGAAATTGAAACGGTTCAAATAATAATGAAAACCGTAAATGAATCGCTTCAAAAAGGGAGAGCACATGGAGAGTCGCATCGAGTCCAAGCATTACGCAGCAGTCGATATCGGTGCTTCGAGCGGTCGCGTCCTTGCTGGCTGGGTCGAGGAGGGCAAGATGTCCTACCAGGAGGTTTACCGCTTCGATAACGAGCAGAAGCGCATAGGCGATCACGACTGCTGGGACGTTGAGGCTCTGTTCGACCATGTTGTCGCAGGCCTGCGTGCCGTCAAGGATCAGACCGGACAGGCTCCGGCCACCATCGGTATTGATACCTGGGGCGTTGACTTCGTGCTGCTCGATGAGCATAACAAGATCGTCGGTGACACGGTCGCCTACCGTGATGCCCGCACTGACGGCATCTACGAAGTTGCCGACCAAATTATGGATCCGGCCGAGGTCTATGCCCGTACCGGTATTCAACGTCAGCCTTTCAATACGCTCTACCAGCTGCTCGCCCTTAAGAACGAGCATCCCGAGCAACTCGAGGCAGCCCGAACCTTCCTGATGATTCCGGATTATCTCAACTGGCGTCTGACCGGCATTAAGGCCAACGAGTACACCAACGCGAGCACCACCGGCATGCTCGACGCCGAGAAGTGCACGTGGGACACCGAGATCCTCTCGCGCTTTGGTATTCCCCAGGGCATCTTCTTGGAGCCGACGATGCCTGGTGCCGTGCTCGGCGAGCTTACGGCCGACATCTCCGAGAAGATCGGCTATTCCGCGACTGTCGTGCTGCCCGCTACGCACGACACCGGCTCCGCCTTCCTGGCCGTTCCCGCCAAGGATGACAACGCCGTCTATATCTCGAGCGGTACGTGGAGCCTGCTGGGCGTTGAGAACCAGCACGCCATCACCAACGAGCTCGCCCGCAAGCAGAACTTTACCAACGAGGGCGGCTACCTCAAGCGCTACCGCTTCCTCAAGAACATCATGGGCTTGTGGATGAACCAGTCCGTTCGCCGCGAGATCAACGGCGTCGACTATGTCGAGGGCAAGACCTCGCACAAGGCGCTCATGGATCACAAGGTCGGCTTTGACGAGCTCCGTGCGCTCTGTCGCGAGGCCGAGCCCTTCGAGGCCTATGTCGATGTCGATGACGATCGTTTCCTGGCTCCCGACTCCATGATCCAGGAGATTAAGCAGGCCTGCGCCGAGGGTGGCGAACCGGTTCCGCGCACCGTGGGCGAGATCATGCGCACCAACTACTGCAGCCTGTCCCGTTCGTATGCTAAGGCCATCGAGGGCCTGCGCGAGCTTTCGGGTCACGACTACACGAGCATCAACATCGTGGGCGGCGGTTGCCAGGATTACTACCTCAACCAGATGACGGCCGACACCTGCGGGCTCCCCGTGTTCGCCGGCCCCATCGAGGGTACCTGCATCGGCAACTTTATCGTGCAGATGATCGCCGGCGGCGATTTTGCCGACCTGGCCGATGCCCGCGCCTGCGTTGCCCGCTCCTTCGATGTCAAGCGCATTGACCCCAAGGGCGTCCAGGCCTAACCGAGAGTGGGGCTTGCCCCCCCGACTCACCTTTCACCTACCCCCAGCCCCGCGTGCGGCAAGTGACTCCTGCCGGGCACGAGTGGCTCTCTCCGATGACATACGGCGCGGAGGCCCTACATGACACCATGCTCCGCGCCGCCGTCAATCGGCTTTTCACGTTTTTCAATTGGACCTGCGGGTCCCGGAGAGGAGACAGACAATGGCAATGGAAGATCTGGCGTTTATCAAGGGCTTCTGCCGCTTGTGCGATGACGGCTTTAGGCAGGGCTGGCATGAGCGCAACGGCGGCAACCTTACCTACCGCATGACCGACGACGAGGTCGCCGAGGCCAAACCGTTCTTTGAGGAGCCTCGCGAGTGGGTCAAGATGGGCGTGCGTGGCGAGAATCTTGCCGGCCAGTACTTCGTGAGCACCGGCTCGGGCAAGTATATGCGTAATGTCCTGGAGGATCCGCATGCCAACATCGGCATCGTCGAGATCAACGAGACCGGCGACGCCTTCCGCGTTGTGTGGGGTCTTGCCAACGGCGCCCGCCCGACCAGTGAGTTCGAGAGCCATTACATGAACCACTGCGTCGCCGCCGCCCGTACCGATGGCGCCGACCGTGTGATTTACCACGCTCATACCCCCGGCATCATCGAGATGTCCTTCGTGGTGCCGCTGGAGGACCGCGCTTTTACCCGTATCCTGTGGCAGATGATGACCGAATGCGTCGTCGTTTTCCCGACCGGCGTGGGCGTTGTGCCCTGGATGGTCCCAGGTGGCCCGGCCATCGCCGAGGCAAGCTCCGAGCTCATGAAGACCTACGACACCATCGTCTGGGCGCACCACGGCCTGTTCGCCGCTGGTCCTGACTTCGACACGACCTTTGGCCTGGCGCACACCGTCGAGAAGGCCGCCGAGATTTACCTGGCCGCGCGTGCTGCCAACGGCGGTTCGGATGACTTCCTCAACAAGATTGGCGACAAGGGCCTCAAGGATACCTGCCGTGACTTTGGCATCAAGATCAACGAAGCATTTGTTGATTAGTAGGTAAGAAAAGCCGGCGGTTCCGGTTGCTGGGGAGCTCGTGGAAACCGCCGTCTTATCGCTGCTGTTTGGGCAGCTTGGAAACATTGTAAGGGGAAATAGAATGGGAAACACTCGCAACCGCCACGTGAACCCTTGGTGGGTAGCCGTCGTCTCGGGCATGGCATCCTACATCGATTCGTGCGCGATCATCTCTTCTGGTACGGCGCTGGTCATTTACCAGCAGACCTTTGGCCTCGATAACGGTCAGTTCGGTCTGATTTCCGCGGCGCTCACCTTCTGCATCGCCATCGGTTCCATCCTGGGCGGCAGCCTGGGCGACCGCTTTGGCCGCAAGCCGGTCTTCTCGGTCACCATGGGCATGCTCATCATCGGTGCCGTCACTATGATCTTTGCTCAGACCTTCCCGCTGCTGCTGTTGGGCGAGATTCTGATGGGTCTGGGTGTCGGCGCCGACCTGCCGGTTTCACTGGCGACCATCGCCGAGGAGGCGCCCGATGACAAACGCGGCAAGATGCTGCTGTTCTCGGACATCCTGTGGGTTGTCGGTATTGTCGTTGCCCAGGGCATTGGCGCCGTTGTCGGTGACTGGGGTTACCTGGGCGGCCAGATCATGTTCACCCAGCTTGCCGTTGTCTCCATCCTGGTGCTTATCGCCCGCCAGACCATCCCGGAGTCTCCGGTTTGGATTAAGGCGCACGAGGACCGTCTGGCAGGCAAGGTGAGCGAGCAGGCCCAGGGTAAGATTTCCGACCTGTTCAAGAGCCCCTACGCCAAGCCGTTCATCGCCCTTGCCATCTTCTACATTGGTACCAACATCCCAGCCAACTCTCTCGGTCAGTTCTCCACGTGGATCGGCGCCAACGTCGTGTCGCTGCCTATCTCCGTCGTGTCTACCATCGGCCTGATCTGCTACCCGATTCGCGCCATCCTCGACTTCGTCTTTATGAAGTTTGTCGATACCGACAAGCGTATGCCGCTGTTCTACATGGGTGCCGCACTCTACTTGCTCGGCTTCCTCATGTTCCCGCTCTTTGGTGCTTCGACGGTCACCTACGTTGCCACGCAGCTGCTCTACTGCATCGGTGCCGCCTTTGCCTTCGAGGGCATCCTGAAGGTCTGGATGCAGGAGTGCTTCCCGACGCTGCTGCGCACCACTGCTAACGGCGCCATCGTGTTCTCCTCGCGTTTCCTGTGCGCCGTCGCCGGCTCCTTCACTGCCACGTTCATCGCCGTGGCCGGCTACAAGGCCGCCTTCCTGGTTCTGTCGCTGCTGTGCCTGATTGGCTTTGCCGCCGCTATCTGGGCCTTCCATGGCGAGCGCTACAACGCGTTCGACGACGCCGAGTAATTTGCTTTATCCCGCCGCCTTGTCGCGGCAACCTCTGGGGCGAAGGCTTAGTCCCATACCCTCGCCCCACCCCCTGCGCAACTGCAGGCGGACGCGGTAGAAACATGTCTGTTGCGCTGATCTGATAACCGCCGCGTCCGCTTGCTTGCAATCATCAACTTTTCTCATTGGAGGAAATCATGCTCGTTAACACCAAGGCCAAGGTTGGCGTCTTTTCTATCGCCCTCGGTGCCTATCTTCCGCAGTTCCCGCAGCTCGTTCCCAACTTTGAGCAGCAGTACGAGGACTTTAAGGCCACGCTGCCTACGACCGTCGAGCTTATCGACGGCGGTATGGTGACCACCAAGGAACAGGCTCAGGTCGCGGGCGACAAGTTCCGCGCCGAGGATGTCGACTTGGTCATCCTGCAGATGCTCACCTATGCCACGAGCTACAACGTGCTGCCGGTCGTACGCGACCTGGACGTGCCCGTCGTCGTGGTCAACGTGCAAAAGAAGGCCCAGCCCGACTACGCCAACACCGATATCCCCACGTGGCTGGGCGATCTGTACGCCTGCGGTGCTCCCGGTGAGGTCGTAGCCGACCTTAACCGTGCCGGCAAGCGTCACGCCGTGGTGACCGGTGTTGTCGAGGGCGGCGACCCGGCCGTGGCCGAGCAGCTCGAGCAGTGGTGCCGTGCCGCCCAGGTGCGCCGTCGTCTGCGTCGCACCAATATCGCCCAGATCGGCCGTCCGTATCCGGGCATGATGGACCTCTACATCGACGAGACCAACCTCTACAACCGTCTGGGTCTCTACACCAAGCAGTTCGATTGGGAGAAGATGTGGGCTATCGCCGACAACATCGATGACCAGGCTGCCGTGGACGCTAAGGCCGCCGAGATTCTCGACACCTTCGACGTCGAGGGCGGCGCCAAGGTCACCGACGAGCCTATCCAGGAGATGGCCAAGTACGTCGTCGCCTTTGAGCAGTGGGTTAAGGACGAGGAGATCGGTCTGGTCGCCAGCCACTACGACGGCTATGCCAAGGGCCAGGCCGGCGTGCTCGACTCCATGCTCATCCCGGCGTTCTCCATGCTCATCAAGCAGGGCACGAGCTGCGCGGTCGAGGGCGATATGAAGGTCGCCATCGCCATGAGCATCCTCAAGACCATCTCTGGCACCGGCCAGCTTTCCGAGATGTATTCCATCGACTTTCCCGAGGACATTGTCATCATCGGCCACTCCGGCTCCGGCGATGCCGACATCTCGACCGCCAAGAAGCCGACGCTCAAGGTTGTTCCCGTGTTCCACGGCAAGACCGGTGGCGGCTACCTCACCCAGTTCTATCCCGGCCACGGCACCATCACCTTCCTTGGTATCACTCAGGACGGCGACGGCAACTTTAAGTTCGTGGTTGCCGAGGGCGAGAACGTTAACGGTCCGATCTTTACCTTCGGCGACACCAATATGCGCATGAAGTTCTCGATCGGCGCCCGCGAGTTCATGGATCGCTGGAACGAGACCGGCCCGACTCACCACATGGCCGCCTGCCTAGGCAGCCAGACCGACACGATTCTCAAGGTCGCCAAGATCCTGAACGTGCCCGTGGACGTTGTCTGCCGCTAATGGTGTTCCGTCGTCCTGACGAACGGCGGACTCGTTGAACGCTGTGCGGGTCTCGAGCGCCGTATCTTGCCGCTTAAGTCATCGCTTGCGTACATGAAGTACGCAGCGCTACGCTTTCGCGACAACCTGCGGCACTCGAGGTCCGCTCGCTTCGTTTGGACGACTCGATGATTTTCCCTGCTGAAACGATAGAGACAGAAGGGCCCGACAAGCGTTTTGCTTGCCGGGCCCTTCTGCTTAGCGGAGTTTGAGGTGAGCTGAAAAGGCTATAGATATGCACCGAGGTTGATGGCCGTGGCGTCGGTCTGGCTGCTTGCCTGGGTGCTGGCGCGTTCCAGCAGGAACGGCCGCACGAGTTCTTGGCGGTTGATGTCCTCGATGGTCGTGACCGCGGTGACGGTGCGCGCTGCAGAGCCGATGTGGACGTGCTTGGTCTTTGCCGGGGTCTTGTTCTCGATTTGCTCCATGAGCAATTGAACGCCCTTGCGGCCAATCTCGTAGCCCGGGGGCGCTACCGTAGTGAGCGGGACCGATCCGCTCCAAGCGAGTGGGTTGCCATCGCAGCCTGCTACGCGTACTTGCCCGGGGACGGCGATGCCTTTGTCGACCAGCGCCGAGATAACGCCCGAGGCCAGCACGTCGGTCAGGCCGACGACAAAATCGGGGCGTTCATCCGCGGGACGCTCGGCGATTTGGGCACCGATGCCGTAGCCGTCGGCGGCGGTATTCCATTCGCCGGCGTCGATGACTTCGATCTTGATATCGGGGTGTAGGGCGAGCGCCTTATGAATGCCAAGGATGCGCAGGGTGAGTTGCATAAATGCTGCTCGGCCGACGACGACAATATGGTGTGCGCCGCGGGCGATGGCAAGTTCGGCAATGATGCGACCCTGGGCCTCGTTGTCGGCCGCTACGTAGTAGCCGGGCTCGGAGCAATGGATGTCCAGATGGACGATCGGTACGGGCATCTTGGTCATGGCGGGGTGCCAGTCGGGGGATGCCATGGGCTGAACCATAACGCCGGACATCTGGGTGCCCATAAAGTAGCGCAGGTAATGGTCTTCGAGAATATCGTCGTTATCGGCGTTGGCGATGAGCAAGTCGTAGCCGTGCTTGCGGGCCTCGTTGTGGGCGCCGCTGGCGATTTGGAGCGAAAAGCCGTGATCGAGACGGGGGAGCACCAGGCCAAAGGACTTGGTGGCGCCGCCCGCGAGCTGACGAGCGCTTTGGTTGGGCAGGTAGCCAAGGCGATTGATGGTCTCGTTGATGAGCTTGAGGGTCTCGGGGCGCAGCTTTTCGGGGTGGTTGAGCGCGTTGGAAACCGTGCCCAGCGAAACTCCGGCCTCGCGCGCGACGTCGCTGATTTTTACCTTTGCCATAGTGGCCCCTTTGATGCGTTTCAAGTACAAGCCAGATTGTAGCATCCCAAACCTACCAAAAAGGGACAGGTTTATTTTGGCAGGTTTTATCTGGGGAAACGCCGTTGCCAGCGCGACCACCACGAAGGGGACAGGCTCCTTTGTGGTGGGTTGGACCGGCTGGACGTGTGTGCATCGGGTGGTATCTAAGTTGAGATACCACTTCTGGTATATCAGCTTGCGTTTGCGTGAGTACAATACTCGAACGTTATACGTCTCAGCGCCCCTTGTGCGTGGACGTCTTGCAGTCACGCGAACGAAGGGATTTATCTTATGTGCGGAATCGTCGGCTACACCGGCTCTGATATTGCAAAGAACATCCTGGTCACGGGCCTCAAGCGTATGGAGTATCGCGGCTATGACTCCTCGGGCGTCGCGCTCGAGGTGGGCGAGGGCGCCGCGGCGCACCTTGACGTCATCCGCCGCGTGGGCAAGGTCGCGGGCCTGGAGAGCGAGCTTTCCAGCATCGACAGTGACGCTACCTGCGGTATCGGCCACACCCGTTGGGCCACCCACGGAAAGCCCTCCGTCGTTAACGCCCATCCCCACACCAGCTGCGACGGTCGTATCGCCATCGTCCACAACGGCATCATCGAGAACTTCGCCGAGCTGCGCGAAGAGCTGGAGGGCCGCGGCCACCACTTTAAGAGCGAGACTGATACCGAGGTCTTCGCGCATCTGATCGAAGAGGCTTATGCCGAGACGCACGACCTGATGGCCTCCGTGCGCGAGGCTTGCACCCACGTGGTCGGTGCCTATGGTCTGGCCGCCGTGTGCGCTGACGAGCCCGGTGCGATCGCCGTGGCCCGCAAGGATTCCCCGATCGTGGTCGGCGCGGGCGAGACCGGCGCCTATGTCGCCTCCGACGTCATCGCGCTCATCGACGCCACCCGCGATGTCGTGGTGCTCGAGGACGGTCAGTTTGCCAAGCTCACGCCCGCAGGCGTCGAGTACACCGACGAGGCCGGCAACGTTATCGAGCCCAAGGTCACCAACATCGACTGGGACCTGGACATGGCAGAAAAGGGCGGTTATCCCGACTTTATGCTCAAGGAGATTCACGAGCAGCCGCGCGTCGTGCGCGACACGCTGGTCGGTCGTATGACGCCGGCCGGCGAGCTCGACATCGACGAGCTGGGCCTTTCGCTCGAGGAGCTCAACGACATCGACCGCGTCTACGTGATCGCTTGCGGCACCAGCTATCACGCTGGCCTCATTGCCAAGAATCTCATTGAGGGCTGGGCTCGCATCCCCACCGAGGTGGAGGCAGCCAGCGAGTTCCGCTATCGCAATCCCATCATCACGCCGACGACGCTCGTCGTTGCCGTGTCCCAGTCGGGCGAGACGGCCGATACCCTTGCCGCCATTCGCGACGCGCGTATCAAGGGTGCCAAGGTCTTCGGCATCACCAACGTGGTGGGCAGCCCCGTGGCGCGTGAGAGCGACGGCGTCATCTACACCAAGGCCAACAAGGAAATCGCGGTCGCCTCGACCAAGAGCTTTATCGGCCAGGTTGTGAGCCTCACGCTTTTGGCTCTGCTGCTGGCGCAGGTCAAGTACCGCTTGACCACCAAGCAGGCGCGCATGCTGTTCCGTGAGCTTTCCGATACGGCCGAGCAGATCCAGTGGATTTTGGATACCCAAACCGAGGCCGTGCATGAGGCCGCCCTGCTGTGCAAGGACGCGCAGTCGGCGCTGTTCGTGGGCCGTGGCATGGGTGCCGCTATTTCCTACGAGGGCGCGCTCAAGCTCAAAGAGGTCAGCTACCTGCACGCCGAGGCCTACGCCGCCGGCGAGATGAAGCACGGCCCCATCGCGCTGATCGACCCGGGCTTCCCTGTCATCGCTGTGGCCACCAAGAGTGCCACCTACGACAAGACCGTGTCGAACCTTATGGAGTGCAAGGCGCGCGGCGCCAAGGTCATCGTCGTTGCCACCGAGGGCGACGAGGAAATTAACAAGATTGCCGACTGCATCATTCGCGTGCCGGCCGTCCGCGACGTGTTCAGCCCCATTACGGCGAGCGTCCCGCTGCAGCTGCTCGCCCGCGAGGTTGCCATCCTGCGCGGCTGCGACGTCGACCAGCCCCGAAACCTCGCTAAGAGCGTGACCGTGGAGTAGTTGGTTCCGCCGTTCTAGCGACCAAGGCCCGGCTCCGTTGTGGCGGAGTCGGGCCTTGTTGCATTTGCCCAGATAAAACCTGCCAAAATAAACCTGTCCCTTTTTGGCAGGTTAGCGGAGCTTGCTGGTCTCGAAGTACTTGGGATATTGGTCCAGGACCTCGGTCTGGTTGCGGAACATCATATGCAGGTGCTTGCTGACCAAAAAGCTCGCCTCGATGGGGTCGCGGCCGGCGATGGCGCGGCGGATTTGCTTGTGCTCGTTAACAGTCTCCTGATTGTCGAGCGTCTGCGTGGCGGCACGCAGCCAGCGGAAGCGCTCCAGATCGGCATTGGTCTCCTCGAGCCATGACCACACGGTGCTGCGGCACGCGATGCTAAAGATCATGCGGTGCATGAGGTTGTCGCTTAAAAAGAATCCGATGCGATCCTCTTCGGCCATGGCCTTTTCCTGCAGCGCGATGGCTCGGTCGAGCTGCTCGATGCCTGCCGAGGTAGCGCGGGCGCAGCACTCCACAATCACCTGCTTTTCCAGGTGTTCGCGAATATAGCAGGCGCTTTCGGCAAGGGTGAGGTTGATGGGCGAGACATAGGTACCGCTTTGGGGCACGGTGCGCACCAGGCCCTCTTGTGCCAGACGCACCAGCGCCTCGCGCACAGGGGTGCGCCCCATATCCAGGTCGTCGCAAAGCTGCTTGACGCCCAGCTTTTCGCCCGGCTTGTAGTCCAGGTAGACGATTTTGCGTCGAATGGTGTGGTAGGACTGGTCCTGTAGGCTCGTCTCCTGCTCGCCGACGTGCATCGATTCTTCCATAGCGCCTCGCAACTGTTCTATCACACTCATATGTCAGTTGTTAATTATGCCGCGAATCAGTTCTCCGCGGTGGGTAATTCGGCTGTTGCCTGAGAACTATTGCGGCGTCTTAGTCTTTGTTTGCACAAGGCTGTGCTCAATATTGCCGTATCATAAACCGTCGCAAACGTGAAATAGAAAGAAGGAATCCCATATGCAACTGGCGAATATCGTACGCGAGCGCTGGAAGGGTATCTTGTTCTGCCTGATCATCGCTGTCCCCGCGACGTTGCTCGGCAAACAAATCGAGGTGGTCGGTGGGCCGGTATTTGCCATCCTCTTTGGCATGGTCCTGGCGCTCGTCTTTCCCAAGAATCGTCGCGAACAGCTCACCGCCGGCGTCACCTATACGTCCAAAAAAGTCTTGCAGTACGCGGTTATCTTGCTTGGCTTTGGCATGAACCTCTCCCAGATTCTGTCCAAGGGTGCCCAGTCGCTGCCGATTATCGTGGCGACGATCTCGACCTCGCTTATCATCGCCTTCGTGCTTTGCCGCGTCATGAACGTGCCGGGCAAAATCGCGACGCTTGTGGGTGTGGGTTCGTCGATTTGCGGCGGTTCTGCCATCGCCGCGACCGCACCCGTCATCGATGCCGACGATCGCGAGATTGCCCAGGCTATTTCGGTCATCTTCCTGTTTAACGTTATCGCGGCGCTCGTGTTTCCGACGCTCGGCGGCATGCTTGGGCTGACCAACGAGGGCTTTGGCCTGTTTGCCGGCACCGCCATCAACGACACCTCGTCCGTAACGGCTGCGGCGAGCGCTTGGGACAGCATGCATCCCGGCGCCAATGTGCTCGAGAGCGCCACGGTGGTCAAGCTCACCAGGACGCTGGCCATCATTCCCATCACGTTGGTCCTCGCATGCTGGCAGATGCATCTGGCACGCAAGGCCGGCGGCGACGCCAAAAGTACGTTCTCGCTTAAACGCGCGTTTCCCATGTTTGTGCTGTTCTTTGTGCTGGCGAGCGTAATCACCACGGTGCTTCAGCTTCCCGCGTCCTTTACGGCTCCCATCAAGGAGCTGTCGAAGTTCTTTATTGTGATGGCCATGGCGGCTATTGGTTTTAATACCGATATCGTCGAGCTGGTCAAAAAGGGCGGCAAGCCCATCGCATTGGGCTTTTGCTGCTGGATTGGCATTGCGTGCATGAGTTTGGGAATGCAGCACGTGCTGGGAATCTGGTAGAGAAGCAGCT
Organism: uncultured Collinsella sp.; assembly: GCA_902482035.1. Taxonomy (GTDB): domain Bacteria; phylum Actinomycetota; class Coriobacteriia; order Coriobacteriales; family Coriobacteriaceae; genus Collinsella. Next base: position 22,409 of record CABSYW010000016.1, read on the forward strand.
TATTTGCGTGTTGCGTGCTGGCGAGCGCATTCTCACGGTGGAGCGATAGGAGCTCTTGCGGGTATGGCTTGTCCGCAGGTTGATAGGTCCCGAAGAGCTCTTATCGCCCCGCCAGGATGGCGATGCGGGGCAACACCTATACTCGCAGGACGGCGCTTTCTGCCCTATAGTGTTTGGTGAGCAATATCGTTCAATTTTGAAACACTCGGTCGTGCGACCGTCGGCGGCTGCATGTCGCCGCGGACAGGGGCAAATCATGGATAGCGATGCCAAGCTGAACATCTTGACCGAGGCCCTGGCTGCTGCCGGGGCCTCGGCATTGGCAATCGATGCGCGTGGGGACGTCGCGATCTCGACCATGAATGACGCGGCGCTTGAGCGGGATGTGGCGGCTTTTGTAGCTGAGCGCCTCGACCGTATAGGAGACGGCGCGCGTCTGGTTATGGGGCGTGCGGGTGCGCGCCTGAGCCTGACCGTTCGCCCCACCGGCAAAGAGGGCGGGGGGCTTTGGGTCGTCGTGGTCCGCGAGGTGCGCGGTGCCGCGGCGCATGCGGGCATCGAGTGGCTCAACGCCGACGAAGTTGAGGCCCGCTACGAATCGAGCGCGTACGGCATCGTTGAGGGGGCGGCCTCGGTGGCTGCGCCGGTTGCAGAGAGTTACGCGCGCGGTGTGCCTCTTATGCTCGAGGGCGAGCTGGGAGCGGGTCAGGTCGAGATCGCCAAGCGCCTCTATCTGGACGGTCCTTTTGCCGATCAGCCCTTTGTTTCCGTTGCGCTCGATGAGCTTACCGAGCGCGGTTGGCGCCATGTACTCAAAAGCGTCGAATCGCCGTTGTTCCAAATGGGGCTGACCCTTTGCATTGAGGGCTGGAACGCGGTTGGCCCCCAGCGCCTCCGCGAGCTGGTCTCCACGATGACCGACACCGCGTTGGCGACGCGCTGCCATGTGGTGCTGACGGCGAATGACATGCCGGGCGGCGGCGAAAGTGATCAAGCCGCCTTTGTGACCGAGCGCTTCGCCTGTGCGGTGAGCGTCGCGCCGGCAATCGCCGAGCAGGGAGCCGCGTCGACGAAGGTCGCGCGCTATTTGGAATATCTCGCTGATGCATTTGGGACGGCAGCGCCCACGCTGTCTGCCGCGGCGACGAAGACGCTCGATGCTTACCGCTGGCCGCGCAACTATCTGCAGCTCCGCGAGGTCTCGGAACGACTGTATATATTGGTGGGGACGGGCACGGTGGACCGCGCTGTGGCGGAGGAAGTGCTCGCCCAAGAGGACGTGATTAAGACCGCAACCTTTGGCGCCCCGACGCTTGAAAGTGACCTGTATATCCTGCGACCGCTGGCCGATACCGAGCGAGATATCGCGCATCTGGTTGTAGACCATCTCCACGGCAACCGAACCCGTGCGGCGGAGGTGCTGGGCATAAGCCGTACAACGCTGTGGCGCTTGCTGAAGGACGATGACCGTTGAGCGAGGCGCCCGTGACCGCGCGCGACGCGTGTGCTACAGTCCAAAGCGTTATTGTTTCGATTTGGTTACGGCGTGCGAGGGCATATGGCTGAGACTTCAAAACCGAGCCGCAGAAGGCGGAGTGCCGCGCCGGTCAACCGACGCACGACATCGGTGACGTGGGGTAAACACGCCTCGGGGTTTGATGGCTCGTTCAAGCGCACTAAATACGGCTATCCTTCGGCAAGCGCCCGCTTGGCAATGCAGGCAGAGTCCTCGCTGTGGGGCCGCAAACGCGTGGTGGGCTCAAAGCTCAAGCACGACGGAACGCTCGGTTACATCAGCCGCGGGGCGGCTCGCCGCAGTGGACTCAATCCGGCTGGTTGGCATCGTTATGTTCCGATCGTGGCCGTCGTTGCAGTGATCGTCATCGCACTCGCTGCGCTTGGCTACGCCGGCGGTGGCGCCAACTTGGACGCAGTGTTTAAATCGCCCGAGCTCGCGCATGCAGGCACAGAAGTTATCGAGGGCGCTCAGACCCAGACAGGCGTCGCGCCCCAGCGCGGCATCGTCGCGGCGGCCACCACCATCGCCGATGCTCAAAAGGACGAAGACAAGCAAGGCGACGACGCCGAAACGACCCAGACAAGCGAAGCGACGACAACTCAAATATCAACATAGCTTGCCGGCAGAAGGGGACGTTCCTTTTCTGCCGGCAGTTTGGGACACTCCTGTGCTACTTGACGTACACCACGTTGTTGCGGCGCGGCTTTGCCTCGGGTAGCGTGTCCTCGGCGTAGCCAAGAATGCAGTTACCGACACCGCGCAGGCTGCCGTCGGCGGGCAGGCCCCAGCTGGCCAGCAGCTCCAGGCCCTCGGGCGAGTCAAAGACCTCATGCGCGCGGTGAATCCAGCACGAATCGACACCCAGTGCATAGGCGGCGTTGAGCAAGTTGCCCATGGCGAGCGAGCCGTCTTCCAGATGTGTGGGCACGCTGCGGTCAACCAGCACCACCACAACGGTCTTGGCGCCATAGAAGGGGTCGCTGTTGCTGTCCATGACCTGGGCGTTGAGCTGTGAGAGATGCTCGACGGTCGCGGGGTCGGTGACGGCGACAAACGTCACCGGCTGGCGGCCCATGCCGCTCGGTGCATATTGGCCGGCTTCGATAATACGTGCAAGCTTTTCAGCCTCGACGGGACGATCGCTGTAGTTGCGGCAGCTGCGGCGGTGAATGAGTGCTTCGATAGTCTCCATGGTGTCTCCTTGCGGTGGCGTTGCAGATGCCCCGTTCATACCCGTCGGGCTTAAACGATAGACGGTCAATTGCCCGGCCAAAAGGATAGATTCCAATTGGGAAAGTAGGTTTGCATAAAAGTACCTTCAGAATGTGACAAACAAATGGGATGGTTAAACGTTTTATCCCGTCTACCCTGCGGTTTTTTACCACTTGCCTAAATGACGAACGCATAACCTTTGATAAAGGTTTTACTAAAGGAGTACCAACGTTTATCAATGCGCCGTGGTGGCGCCGGGCCAGGAGGTAACATCATGTTCCAGGCTGGAGATGTCGTCGAGACCGATTTCGAAGGATTTCTGAAGCTGCTGCGTTCCAAGACGCGCGCTTTCGTGTCGATCAACGACCACGAGTACTACATCACGCACACCGATGGCTATTGGCGTGTTCAGGATTGCGAGGCCCTCAACGACAAGGGCCACTTTACTGACTGCTCCGAGCTGGTCAACACGGTCTGCGAGGTCGTCGAGCTGCCGTGGATTGCCGGCAAGAGCCTGCATGACAGCTTCTCGGGCGCCACGGTCTATGAGGCCGTCGCCGCTTAGCAGGCAATAAAACCCGATTTTCACGTGACCGCTGGCGCCGCCCCCGCGCCGGCGGTCTTTTTCTGCCGATAGGCCATAAAAGTGCGCGCATTTGCGGAGAGCCTGTTGACGATAGTCAAAACTCGGACTAATCTAGAGACACAAAATTGGACAAAAATCGGACAATCGAATGGTGGGATAGATGAATAGTGCGGTTACACTGGTCGACTTCGACCGGTTGCTCAATGGACTCGACCATATCTATTCGGAGTTCTCGCGCGCCTGCGGCCTTTCGGACTGTGCCTATTGGATGCTCGTCGACACCAGCACGGCGGGCGGCAGTATTGCCGTAAGCCGTCTGACAAGCGAATGGTTCTACAGCAAGCAGACCATCAACTCGGCAATTAAAACCTTGACGGCGCGGGGCTTCGCAACGTTGGAGTTTGCCGAAGGCAGTCGTAAGAACAAGGTTGTGAGCCTGACCGAAGAGGGCAGGCGATTTGCCGAGCGTTATGCGCTGCCGGCACTCAAGGCCGAGCAGCGAGCCTTTGGCGCGCTTGAGCCATGTGAGCAGCGCGAGATTATGCGCTTGATCGGCAAATTCTCTCAGGTGCTCGGCGATGAGTGCGATGCCTTTAAGCAGCATATCGCTGCCGAGAGCCAAGCCGAGAATCAAGGTGAGGGGGAGTCGTGCGACTGTTAATGAGGTTTCTAAAGCCATATCGAGGGCTTGTCGCAGTGACGCTGCTGGTGCTGCTGGTGGATAACGTCGGTACGCTGCTGGTTCCCACGATGCTGGCGAACATGGTCAACACCGGTATTACCACGGGCGATGTCGACTACATTTTACGCAACGGCCTATACATGTTTATTGCGACCAGCATGGCTAGCGGCGGCACGGTGCTGGGCTGCTATCTTTCGGCGCGCCTGGCCGCCAACGTGGCTTGCGATATCCGCAATGCCGTGTACGACAAATCGCTCGAGCTCGCGGCCAGCGATTTTGAGCGCTTTGGCACCGGATCGATGATCACGCGTTCGCTCAACGACATCAACGTGATTCAGCAGGCGATTCTGCAGACGATTCAGCTGGTGCTGCCCGTGCCGTTTTTGGCTGTGGCGGGCATCATCTTCGCCTGGTTTATCGATCCTGCCATGGGCACGCTGCTGGGCGTAGTCGTTGCGATTGTGCTGGTGGCGGCGGTCTTTACGGTTGCCAACGCGGCTCCGATCTTTATGCGCTTGCAGAGCTTTATCGACCGCATGAACGTGGTGCTGCGCGAAAACATCGTGGGCGTGCGCGTCATCCGTGCGTTTAACAAGGAACGCCATGAGGAGCAACGCCTAGACGAGGTGTTTAGCGATTACGCGGCCAACGCCATCAAGGTCAACCACCTGTTTGTGGGTCTCGACAGTTCCAGCTTCTTTTTGATGAATATCGCCGAGGTGGCGGTGCTGTGGGTGGGCGGCAACCGCGCGGGCGTCCACGCCATGCAAATCGGCAGCATCTCGGCCGTGTTGGAATACGCGATCTTGATCCTGTTCTTTGTGATGATGGCGCAGATGGTGATTCTGACGCTTCCGCGCGCTGCGGCGTGCCTCAACCGAGCGCAACAGCTGCTCGAAATCGAGCCGAGCATCGTGGACGGCAAGGCAACGCTGGGCGACGGGGCGCCTGAGTCCGCAGATGGTGCCGACGCGGTTGCCGTGTTCGACCATATGTCGTTCCGTTTTGACGATGCCGACGAGGACACCCTGTGCGACCTGAGCTTTGCCTGTCGCCGTGGCCAGACCACGGCGATTGTAGGCTCAACGGGCTCGGGCAAGTCAACGGTGGCCAAGCTCTTGTTGCGTTTCCACGATGCCACGAAGGGCGCCATTCGCCTGAACGGCGTTGACCTGCGCGACCTTTCGCAAGGTGAGATTCGCGGGCATATCGCTTACGTGCCGCAGAAGGCGTGGCTGTTCTCGGGTACGGTGGCGAGCAACCTGCGCTTTGGCAACGAGGGCGCGACCGAGGCTGACATGCTCCATGCGCTGGAGGTTGCCCAGAGCACCTTTGTGCTCGATCAGCCCCAGGGGCTCGATACTCCGGTATCCCAGGGCGGCACGAACTTCTCGGGCGGTCAGCGCCAGCGCCTGGCGATCGCCCGCGCACTCATGAAGCATGCCGATCTATATATCTTCGATGACAGTTTTTCGGCCCTGGACTTTAAGACCGATGCCGCCCTGCGCCATGCGCTGCAGGACGAGACGCGCGATGCCGCGGTGCTCATCATCGCGCAACGTATCTCGACTATTTTGCATGCCGATCAGATCGTGGTGCTCAAAGACGGCGAGATCGTGGGCCTAGGCACGCGCGACGAGCTCATGGAAACCTGCGAGGTGTACCGCGCTATCGCGGAATCGCAGATGAAGGGAGGTGAGTAGCATGACCGAGGAGCTCAAGAAGCAGGCCATCGCCGAGGATGCCGCGGTTGCAGAGACAGTTGAGGAGACGGGCGCCACACCCGGCCTGGACGAAGCCGCCAAGGCGGCGGAGCGCGAGGCTCGCCGCCAAGCGCTCTACGAGGAAAACGAGCGCGCCGAGGACGAGCGCGCCCGCGCCGAGGCAGAGCGTATGCGCGACGTGGACGACGAAGACGAGGACGAGACGCCTCGGGATACCTGGGCGACGGTGCGCCGCCTGTGGAGTGAGGCCGCCGGCGACCATTGGCGCTTCTATATCGTGTTCGCGAGCATTGTGTTCTATGTCATCTTTAACACTGCCGCGCCGGCATATAGCGCCCGCGTGATCGATGAGCTGTGGGGCCACATTCAGGTAGCGTTTGTCAACAACGCCACTTTCAGCATCACCTGGGAGAACTGCGGCAAGACCATTTTCGTCTACTTTATGATCTGGACTGCCGCTGCCTCGTTCTATGCGCTCCAGAGCTTTTTGATGTCGAGCGTGGCCGAACGCCTCAACCTGCGTCTACGCAACCGCATTGCACAAAAGCTCAACCGTCTGCCGCTTGCCTATTTTGACGCGCATCGTCCCGGCGAGGTCGTCAGCCGTGCGACCAACGACTTGGACAAGATGTCCGAGAGCATGCAGCGCGGCTTGCTGCAGCTTCTGGTGTCGATCGGTACCATGGTGGGCGCCGTGAGCGTGATGTTCGTGTTTAGCGTGCCGCTCACGCTAGTCTTTTTGTTCTTTACGGCACTGTCGCTGCTGGTGACGAAGGTCGTCTCGCGCCGCACACACGATGTGACGGGTGAGCGACAGGAGTGGGTGTCCAAGATTACGAGTGCGGTCGAGGAAGGCTATTCGGGCCGTCTGGTGATCCGCGCGTTTAACCGCGAACGTCAGAGCTCCGCTGAGGTGCACGAGGCTTCGAAGGAACTGGCTCGTGTGAGCACCAAGGCCGACTTTATGATCAATGCTGTCGGCCCCGCGGTGCGCTTTATCGGCCGTTTGGCGCAGATCGTTATTGCGCTTGTGGGCTGCAGCATGCTGGTTGCCGGTCACATGACCGTCGGCGTGTTCCAGGCGTTCTTCCAGTTTATCTACGAGGCGTCCGAGCCCATGACGCAGTTGTCGTTTACCTTCAACTCGCTGCAGAGTGCGCTGGCGAGTGCAGAGCGCGTGTTCGACCTGCTCGATGAGCCCGAGATGGAGGCCGATCCGCTGCCGGACAAGGCCGCCAAGCTGCCGGGTCGCGTGGAGGGCCGCGTCTCCTTTGAGCATGTGCGCTTTGGTTATTCGCCCGACAAGCCGCTTATGCGCGACGTGTCGTTTACCGCCGAGCCGGGCCAGAAGATTGCCGTGGTGGGAACCACGGGCGCAGGCAAGACGACGCTCATCAACCTGCTCATGCGCTTCTACGAGATTGACGGCGGGCGTATTACGCTCGACGGCGTGGATACGAGCCGCATGGACCGCGGCGAGCTACGGCAGCAGTTTGGCATGGTGCTGCAGGACGCCTGGCTGTTCGATGGCACGATTGCCGAAAACATCGCCTACGGCTGTCCCGAGGCGACGCGCGACGAGATCGTGGCCGCCGCTCGTGCCGCGCAGGTCGACTTCTTTGTGCGCACCATGCCGCAGGGCTACGACACGCGCGTGGCCAACGATGCCGAAAGCATCAGCCAGGGCCAGCGTCAGCTGCTGACCATCGCACGCGTGCTGCTCAACAACCCGGCGATTCTCATCCTGGACGAGGCGACCTCAAGCGTGGACACGCGTACCGAGCTTGCCATCGGCCGTGCCATGGATGCGCTTATGCGCGGGCGCACGAGCTTTGTGATCGCACACCGCCTGTCGACGATTGTGGATGCCGACCTGATCTTGGTCATGGATCACGGCAACATTATCGAGCAGGGCACGCATAAGGAGCTGCTGGCTGCCGAGGGTGCCTACGCCGACCTCTATCTGAGCCAGTTCGCATAATGTGACAAAGGGACAGTCCCACATGTCGCATCAACGCAAAGGCGCGCCGGGGATGAATTCCCTGGCGCGCCTTCTTGTGTTGATGCGGGCTTGTGCCGTTCGCAGCCCTAGCGTTCGTCCGCGAGCTTGGCGACGAGGGCCTTGAGCTCGGCCACCTCTCGCTCGAGCTCCTTGACGCGGCGGGCATTCTCGGTGATGCCCTGGCGGTTGAGCGCGGATTGCTCGGCGGCATCGTCGGGCATGTACTCGCGATGCTGCTTGGCATCGAAGCTCTCCTCGAACACGCGGCAGCCGTTGCGCTTGATGATGCGTCCCGGCACGCCAACAACGGTGCAGTTGTCGGGCACGTCCTTAACGACGACCGAGTTGCCGCCGATCTTGACGTTGTTGCCGATGCGGATGTTGCCGAGCACCTTGGCGCCCGTGCCCACGGTGACGTTATCGCCGAGCGTTGGGTGGCGTTTGCCGGTCTCGTTGCCGGTGCCGCCGAGCGTAACGCCCTGGTAAAGCACACAGTTGTCGCCCACAATGGTGGTCTCGCCGATGACGACGCCCATGGCGTGGTCGATAAAGAAGTGCTTACCGATCTGTGCGGCGGGATGAATCTCGACGCCGGTGATATGACGGGTGATTTGCGAGAGCACGCGGGCGAGCGAGCGATGTCCATGCTCCCACAGCCAGTGCTCGGGCACGTGGTTCCACTTGGCGTGCAGGCCAGGATAGGAAAGGAAGATGACCAGACCGTTTTGCGCGGCGGGGTCCTGCGCTTGGACGGTCTTGATGTCCTCGCGAATGGTATTGATAAAGCTCACCGGCCGCCCTCCCTTAGCGCCATGGCAATGCGATTCAATAAAGTATAGCGATTCGCTAGGGATTAGGAAGGACAATCTTGGCGGCATTGCGCGACAGGTGTCAGTTATGCAAACTTGCTGGTAATGGAGTCATGCTTTTGTGGGGTTGCGCACGAGGGGACGCCGCAACCGTATACTGGTCAACTTGGACGTATCCGCGCCCACAACTGAGAGGTTTTACTTCATGGGTTTCATTAATTTTATCGCCGAGCTGCTCAAAGATCCGCGCACCGCGATTGCCAGCTGGATCGCCGCCGGCCCGCTTATGGCCTACGGCTGCGTGTTCCTGATCATCTTTATCGAGACGGGCGTGGTGTTCTTCCCGTTCCTTCCCGGCGATTCACTGCTGTTCGCCTCGGGTTTCTTTGCCCACAATGGCGGCTTTAACATCGTGGCGCTTCTGGCTACCGCATGGGCCGCTGCCATTTTGGGCGATCAGTGCAATTTTATGATCGGTCACTTCTTTGGCAAAAAGATCATCGCTTCGGGCAAGGTTAAGGCCATGACGCCCGAGCGCATCAAAAAGTCCGAGGACTTCTTGGACAAGTGGGGTCACCTGGCCATCTTCCTGGGTCGCTTCTTCCCGTTTATCCGCACCTTTGTGCCCTTTATCGCTGGCATGGGCGGCATGCACTGGCGCAACTTTGTCATCTACAACGTACTGGGTGGTATTACCTGGTCAACGCTCTTTACACTGCTGGGCTACTTCTTTGGTGGCATTCCCTTTGTGCAGGAGCACTTTGAGTTGCTGATTGTTGGCATCGTTGCCGTGTCGATCATTCCGACTGTGGTCGGTCTGGTTAAGGCTAAGCTGGGCAAAAAGAACGCGTAACTCGAGCCAGCGCGCAAACCGTGCAGTCAAGGCCCGTCACCGCTTGCGGTGGCGGGCCTCTTTACTTCGGTCAAATGAAAATACTTTAGTTAGTTAAAGAAAAACGTTTTATCCGACGCGCGTGCGGAGTACAATCTCGTGCATGCGAATCGACGTGCCATCGGCTTTGATGCTGTTCGCGTGTCCCGTCCGGCTCTGCGCTCCGGGCGTGCGACGTTGCGACGCGGCCGGCCTCGGTCCTTGCGTGCGGGTTCGCGAGTTTGCAACTGTGTATGTAAGGAGCGGCATATGACTGTCGAGAAGAAGGATATCGATTGGGGTAGCCTCGGCTTTGGCTACATGAAGACCGATTACAGCTACGAGGCCCATTGGAAGGATGGCGAGTGGGACGAGGGCGGCCTGACCACCGACCACACCCTGCACGTCTCCGAGTGCGGCGGCATCTTCCATTACTGCCAGGAGATCTTTGAGGGCCTGAAGGCCTACACCGCCGAGGACGGCAGCATCGTCTGCTTCCGTCCCGACATGAACGCCGAGCGCATGTATAACTCTGCGCAGCGCCTCGAGATGCCCCCGTTCCCCAAGGACAAGTTCGTTGAGGCCGTCAAGCAGGTCGTTTCTGCCAACGCCGCCTGGGTTCCGCCCTTCGGTTCCGGCGCGACCCTGTACGTGCGTCCGTTTATGATCGGCTCCGGTGACGTGATCGGCGTGGCTCCCGCTCCTGAGTACACGTTCCGCATTCTCGTGACCCCGGTCGGTCCGTACTTTAAGGGTGGCCTCAAGCCCGTCAAGCTGCGCGTTTCCGAGTACGACCGCGCCGCACCGCACGGCACCGGCAATATCAAGGCCGGCCTGAACTACGCCATGTCCCTCAAGCCCACGATGGAGGCCCATCGCGAGGGCTATGCCGAGAACCTGTATCTCGACTCCGAGTCCCGCACCTATGTCGAGGAGACCGGTGGCGCCAACGTCCTGTTCGTGAAAGAGGACGGCACGCTCGTCGTTCCGCAGTCGCACACCGACTCCATCCTGCCCTCTATCACCCGTCGTTCGCTCGTTCAGGTTGCTCAGGACCTGGGCATGACCGTTGACCAGCGCCCCGTCGAGTGGGCCGAGGTCAAGGCCGGCACCTTTGTGGAGTGCGGCCTGTGCGGCACCGCTGCCGTCATCTCTCCGGTTGGCGAAATCGACAACAAGGTTTACGGCGCCGACGAGACCGTGACCTTCCCGGCTGGATACACCGAGATCGGCCCTGTGATGAAGAAGCTTCGCGAGACCCTGACGGGCATCCAGTCTGGTGCTGTCGAGGACAAGCACAACTGGGTTTACACCGTCGCGTAAGCTGTCTTAGCTGTCCGGCCCGAGGGCGACCTTCCTTTCCGGCGCGTCCTCGGACATGAAAGAACCTCCGCTGCTCACTACGTGCGGCGGGGGTTCTTTCGTCCTGCGGAGTGCGCCGGAAAGGAAGGTCGCCCTCGGGCCAGCGTTACCTCGGCGCTGCCGTTGCGGGCAATATGGATCTGAATAAAGATGAAGCGCGGCCTTTTAGGCCGCTCTTTTGTTTTGGTTCGCGCCATGTGGGGGTGGTGGCGACGTGCATTTTTGCGAGTATTCTGCAGTCGAAGGCCCCTGCATACCGACCTCGGGCAAAAAATCGGGATTTCTCGATGTTTTCTACGGATGATGGGCGGGGCTATGGGCTGACAGCGTTTGATTTGCAGGGATATTCGCGGTCTTTGGCATTTATCGTGGCGCCCGAAGCTCTTGGTTATGTTGAATACTCCTAAAAATGCACGGCGCTTAGAGGGGGACCTTCGCGAAAAAGGAAACCGCCCCGTCGAAGTATGCATTCGACGGGGCGGTTTATGCATTTGGCCGATTAAGGATGCGCTGCCAAACTACTAGAACTTTACGGTCGGGGCCTGGCGGGCTGCTTCGGCGGCCTCGAAGCCCTGGCGCTCCTTAAACTGGAAGATGCCGGCAAAGATGACAGCCGGGAACGTCTGAATGGCGTTGTTGTAGCTGAGTACGCAGTCGTTGTAGCTCTGGCGTGCATAGCTAATCTTGTTTTCGGTATCCTCGAGCGATGCCTGCAACTGCGTAAAGTTGGTGTTTGCCTTAAGATCGGGATAGGCCTCGGCTACGGCGAAGAGCTGGCGCAGTGCACCGGTCAGCACGTTGTCGGCTTCCATCTTGGCCTCGGGCGTGGTGGCCTTGACGGCGGTGTTACGCGCGCTGATCACGGCGGAGAGCGTCTCCTGCTCGTGCTTGGCGTAGCCCTTGACGGTCTCGACCAGGTTGGGAATCAGGTCGTTGCGGCGCTGCAGCTGCGTATCGATGTTCTGCCAGGCGTTATCGATGCGGTTACGCTTGGTGACCATGTTGTTGTAGATGCCGGCGATGGCGCAGACAATCACAATGATAACAACGATGCCGATGATGACGGTAATCATGATGTCTCCGTTTCGAATGGCCGCGGCGGCATGCGCCAGCTGCCGTTGGTATAACGCTACTAGTATACCCGCAACGTTTTGCCGTGCCGAACTTTCCGGTAAGCGTTGTGTTTTCGGCGGGGTTGGCACCGGGGCAAAGCGCGCGAGGTACAGGTGTAAGATATGCGACAGATTGACGAGTGTTGTCTTTGCCCTGAGGATGGCGATACCAGTGGACCTTCGCATTAAGAAAACCTACCGCGCCCTGTTCGATGCCTTCACCGAGCTTCTCGAGGAGCATCGTTTTGAGGACCTGACGGTTGCCATGCTGTGCGACCGCGCCATGATTCGCCGCACGACGTTCTACAAGCACTTTCGCGACAAGAACGATTACTTTGCCTTTTATATCGATGAGCTCATGTCGGGCTTGCCGCAAAAACAGCCCGATGAGGCCGGCGCAGTGTCTGCCGAGGACGTGCGCGCGCTTCGGCACGCGATTTTGGACGATGCCATGGATTTGATTCTGGCGCACGAGCAGCTCATGGATAACATTTTGGCAAGCAGCATGTCTGGCATGTTGACCAACGTTATTTGCGACCGTATTGCCCGCTCCATCCGCGAGCGTGTGATGAACGTGCTTGCCGAGGATGCCCTGGCCCCCGTGTCACTCGAGACGACGTCTGAGTTTGTCGCCGGCGGTATTATTCGACTTTTCACGATATGGTGGGAATCGGGCCACGATCTTGAGCGTCGACCCGAGATGGCCGACGTGGTCGATGCACTGTTCGAGCGGACCATGACACCGGTGCATCACTAAAAGTGGCGGAGAGAGGGGGATTCGAACCCCCGGAACGCTCTCGCGCTCAACGGTTTTCAAGACCGCCGCATTCAACCGCTCTGCCATCTCTCCGTGAGTCGTAATGATAGCATCGTTTTGAATCTGCAACAGGGAAGGCGAACGATGGCGATCACCGAAATCGACGAGAAGTTCATGCGCGAGGCGCTGGCGGAGGCTCGCGCCGCCGCTGCGGTGGGCGAGGTACCGATTGGCGCCGTGGTAGTGCGCGCGGGTGAGATTGTCGCGCGGGCGCATAATCGCCGCGAGCTCGATCAGGATCCTTCGGCTCATGCAGAGTTCGCGGCCCTGTGCGCTGCCGCTCGGTCGCTCGGTCGCTGGCGCCTTTCCGATTGCACGGTCTACGTGACGCTCGAGCCTTGCTGCATGTGCGCGGGTCTTATGGTCAACGCGCGCGTGGGGCGCTGCGTGTATGGTGCGAGCGACGCCAAGGCGGGCGCGTTGGGATCCCTATACGATTTGAATGCCGACTCGCGCCTGAATCATCGGTTTAACGTGACGGCTGGGGTCCTGGCGGATGAATGCCGCGAGCTGCTGAGTAGCTATTTTGGCGGTCTGCGCGGAGCGGGCGGCGCTGATTGCGGTTGTGGGGCCGATCTTGAAGCACACGCCGCTCACGCCGCAGCGCTTGCAGGTGCCGGTGAGGATGCTGGCACGGCGGTTGACTTTGGTCCTGCGTGCCGCCGACCCCGCCGTGTGCTGTTGGCGATCGACTCCTTTAAGGGCAGCGTGTCGAGTGCGCAGGCGGAGGCGGCGGTTGCCGAGGGCATGCGCCGTGTGTGGCCTGATGCCGAGGTGCGCGCGTTGCCGCTGGCGGATGGCGGCGAGGGAACGCTCGATACCGTTGCCGCCTGCGGTGGCGAGCTTGTGGCCTGCGAGGTTGCAGGCCCCTTTGGCGAGCGTGTGCCTGCCCGGATGTTAGTGGACGGCGAGCACGAGTCGGCTGTAATTGAGATGGCCGAGGCGGCGGGTATTGGGTATTCGAGTTGTACGGAGTCGGCGGCGTTGGCGGCTTCGACCTATGGCGTGGGCGAGCTTATGCTTCGCGCAGTTCGTACGGGCGCAAGGACACTCTATATTGGTCTGGGCGGCAGTGCCACCAACGACGGTGGCGCCGGCATGCTGCAGGCGCTGGGCGCGCGCGTGGTCGATGATCGGGGCTGCGATGTCGCCCCCGGTCTTGCCGGCCTTGAGCAGGTGGCGAGCGTTGATTTGGCGCCAGCGCTGCAGGCTTTGGGTGGCTCTCGTATCGTCGTGCTCTCTGATGTCGAGAACCCGCTCGTGGGGCGTCGTGGGGCACTTGCAGTGTTTGGCGGGCAAAAGGGCCTGCCGACAGACGATGTCGAAGCGCTGGGCAGGTACGACAGTTGGATGGTCGGCTACGGCCGCCTGCTCGATGCGGCGATTACCGGGGTGCGGGCTCAGGGGTTGTTGCGCGTGCCCGAGGGCGTGCGGACATTTGGCTCGGTGCTCGGCGTGCCTGGCGCGGGCGCGGCAGGTGGCTTGGGCGCCGCGCTGCTGGCGCTCGGTGCTGAGTTGCGTTCGGGCGTGGAGACGGTGCTCGATCTGATTGGGTTTGACGAGCGCGTGCGCGATGTCGACCTGGTCATTACAGGCGAGGGCAACATGGACGAGCAATCCGCTGCCGGCAAGGCGCCGGTGGGCGTGGCCCGCCGTGCCAATCGCTATGGCAAGCCGGTAGTCGCCGTCGTGGGCGGTCGTGCGGATAATTTGGATGCGGTGTATGGTCAGGGCATCGACTTGGTCCTGCCGGTCTGCCGCAGGCCCATGCCTCTTGACCAAGCGCTCGACCCCCAGGAAGCCACAACCAACCTCATCTGCGCCGGTGAAGCAGCCGCCCAAGCCTACGACCTCGCCCGCCTCTAAAACCCAACTCCCTATAAGTTGCGGTGGAATAGTTCCTGTTTGGCGGCTCAGGCGGCAAAAACAGGAACTATTCCACCGCAACTTCGAGAATGGCTATCCGAGGCTGGTCGCCTTGGGCCTTGGGTCGGACCGTCCGCCATGAAATGCGGACATCTACTACGTTTAGCCGAGCGCCCTTGACCATCCCGGATTTTGTGAAATTAAAACCGCAGGTAGAAAGCTTGCCGATTTTCGAAAAAGCCGGCTATGGTTGACCCCTGCGGCCTAAACGTAGTAGATAGGCCCCTTTTGTGGCACGGCAGCAGACCAGTCTTTTTGGGACGGGGCTTATTTGACTACCTGTCGATCTGATTGCCCAAGTAGTCAAAAAGCCCCGTCCCAAATTAGCTACCTTGCCCCATCGGGCGGGAGCGGGTAAGATATATCGAGCGCCTAGCGCGTTCGATGGGTTCGGATGACGACATGTTCCGAATCTGGTCAGGTCCGGAAGGAAGCAGCCATAAGGAGCCTCTGTCGGGCATCCGAATCCATCGAGTGCGCAGGCGTTTTTTGGTGCCGCGGCTACCCGCGAGTGCCGGCAGGGCGCTTGGTGTCTCGCTGGTCCTCGGCTTCGCCTGCGGGATCGCTCGACTACCAAGCGCCCTGCCGGCACCCGCGGGTAGCCGACCAAAACCGCCTGAAGGGTCACATTTATCTGATAATTGAATCCCCGGCGTTATGCCGCTCGCTGGCGTTGCCAAAACATCGGCTGCTACGTGCCTTGGGCGCTAGTGACCGTTGCCCTTACATCTGTAACGAGTTGCTTACGCATCTCCAGGGTTCTCCGTACTATCATGAATCAGATTGAATTGAGATGATGATAGGGAGCGCCTTTTTATGATTGAGCTGCTCAGGCGTTTTGGTGGTAAGTTTCGCCGGTATATGGTGATTGGCCCTGCGTGCAAGTTGATTGAAGTGATCTTTGACCTGCTGACGCCGCTGGTGATTGCCCAGATGATCGATAAAGGTATCGGTGCGCACGACGTGAGTGCCGTCGTCCGCTACGGCATGGTGCTCGCCGCCATGGCTGTAATCGGCATCTCGTTTACGCTTGTTTGCCAGAAGATGGCGGCGCTCACCTCGCAGGGCATGGGTACTGACATTCGCGGCGCACTCTACCAGCACATCAACAAGCTGAGCTATGCCGAACTCGATCGCTTTGGCACGCCGTCGCTTATCACCCGCATCACCAACGATGTCAACCAGGTGCAGCTCGCTGTGGCGCTGGGCGTGCGCATGCTCATCCGCTGGCCCTTCCTAGCGGTGGGCTCCATGGTCGCGGCCCTTGCCATCGACCTTAAGCTCGGCATGATCTTCTTGATCTGCACGCCCGCTATCGGCCTGGTGTTTTGGTTTGTCATGGCGCGCTGTATTCCGTACTACAAGCAGCTGCAGGCAAAGCTCGACCGCATCGCGCTTATCTGCCGCGAAGGCCTTTCGGGCGCTCGCGTGGTCCGTGCGTTTGTGCGTGAAGATCACGAGCGCGAGCGCTTTGCCCAAGCCGCCGATGACCAGGCCCATACCGCCATCGCGGTGGGCAAGCTCTCGTCGATTCTCAACCCCGTCACGTTTCTTGTGATGAACCTGGGCGTGTGTGCCATTCTGTGGGTGGGCGGCATCCAGGTCAACATGGGCGAGCTCACGCAGGGCCAGGTCATGGCGTTTGTGAACTACATGACGCAGACCCTGACCTCCATCGTGTACGTCGCCAACCTGGTCGTGGTCTTTACCAAGGCGAGCGCCAGCGCGTCGCGCATCAACGAGGTGCTCAATTGTGTGCCGAGCATCACCGACGAGGGCAACCAGCCGGTCGCGCTGCCTGAGCCGAGCGAACTGGCGGGTGGCGCTGTTCCGGTCCCCGCGCTGAGCTTTGACCATGCGAGCTTCTCGTTTGGCACCGGCGCTGCCAACGCCGTCAACGATGTGACCCTGGAGCTCCCGCTGGGCAAGACGCTCGGCATTATCGGCGGCACGGGTAGCGGTAAGTCCACGCTCGTCTCGCTCATCCCGCGCCTGTACGATGCGAGCACCGGCAGCGTGAGCGTGATGGGCGCCGACGTGCGTGCCTGGCAGCTCGACCAGCTGCGCCACGTGGTCGCGACCGTCCCGCAGCGCGCGTCGCTGGTGAGCGGCACCATTCGCAGCAACCTGACCTGGCGCGATGAAGCCGCGACCGACGAGGAGCTCTGGGCGGCACTCGACATGGCGCAGGCAAGCGAGTTCGTGCGCAACAAGCCGCAGGGGCTCGACGCCCCGGTCGAGGCGGGCGGCAAGAACTTCAGCGGCGGTCAGCGCCAGCGCCTGACCATTGCGCGTGCTCTGGTGGGCTCGCCGCAGATCCTGATCATGGATGATTCCGCATCGGCGCTCGACTTTAAGACTGACGCGGCGCTTCGCCGTGCCATCCGCGAGCGCAGTGTGCGCGGTGCCGCCGAGGGCGGGTTGCCGCTGACGACGGTGATTGTGAGCCAACGCGTTTCAACCGTGCGCGATGCCGACATAATCTGCGTGCTCGATCACGGCTCGGTCGCGGGCCTGGGCACGCACGATGAGCTGTACGCGACCTGCCAGCTCTACCGCGAGATCTGCCAGTCGCAGCTTCGCCGCGAGGAGCTCGAGGGCCAGCAGGGGAGTGCGGCGCCCGCGTCCGCCCCGACTGCCCCCGCATCCGCCTGCGCAAAGGAGGGCTGCTAAATGAATCCGTATACTTCTTCCGGTTCGGTCGCCACGATGACGGCCAACGTGTCCGGCAACGACAAGCTCAACGACCTGGGCGACGGTCCGCGCCAGCCTGGCGACCCCGAGCGTTATCCTGTGGGTGCGGTGACCCACCGTCTGATGGGCTACGTTCGTCCACACCGCATTTCGTTTGCGGCGTCGTTTGTGAGCGCCGCCATCTCGGTGATCTTGCAACTCTATACGCCCATCCTCATCGGCGAGGGCATCGACCTGATCGTTGCCGCCGGGCAGGTGGACTTTGACGCGCTGCTGCCGCTCGTTACCAAGCTCGCGCTCGTCGTGGTGGGCGCGGCGGCCTTCCAGTGGCTGCAGGGCTACTGCGTCAACCGCCTGTCCTACGAGACGGTGCGCGACATGCGCGTGGAGGCGAGCGACAAGCTCAGCCGCATGCCGCTCAGCTTTATCGACAGTCATGCCCATGGCGACCTTATGAGTCGCGTGGTCAACGACGTCGACCAGGTGGGCGATGGTCTGCTGCAGGGCTTTACCCAGCTTTTCACCGGCGTTATCACCATCGTGGGCACGCTCGCGTTTATGCTCTCCATTAACCTGACCATGACGCTCGTGGTGGTACTCGTCACGCCGCTTTCCATTTTTGCAGCCGGTGCTATTGCCAAGCTCTCCAACAAAAGCTTTACGGCACAGCAGCGTATTCAAGGGCAGCTCGGTGGTCATATCGAGGAGTACGTAGGCGAGCAAAAGCTTGTCGACGCCTTTGCCTATGGTCCCAACGCCCAGCAGCGCTTCGATGCCCTCAATGCCGAGCTCTACACCGCGGGCGAGCGCGCGCAGTTTATGGGTTCGCTCTCCAACCCCGGCACGCGCTTTATCAATAACATCATCTATGCCGTGGTCGCTGTGATCGGCTGCGTGGGCGTGATCACGGGCGTGCCCGCGGCGCTTACGGTGGGCGGCGTGCAGATCTTCCTGTCCTATGCCAACCAGTACACCAAGCCGTTCAACGAGGTCACGAACGTCATTACGCAGATCCAGACAGCGTACGCCTCGGCGCGCCGCATGTTCGCGTTGCTCGATGCGCGCGAGCAGGAACCAGATGCGCCGGATGCCGTTGAGCTCACGGCCCCGCAGGGTGAGGTCGCCTTTGAGCATGTGAACTTTAGCTATGTTCCCGACCGCAAGCTGCTGCAGGACATCTGCATCGAGGCTAAGCCCGGCATGCGCTTTGCCCTGGTCGGCCCCACGGGCTGCGGCAAGACGACGCTTATCAATTTGCTGCTGCGTTTTTACGATATCGATGCCGGTCGCATTGCGGTCGATGGTCGTTCTTCGCGTGACTACACGCGCGCAAGCCTGCGCCGCGCCTTTGGCATGGTGCTGCAGGACACTTGGCTGTTCGAGGGCACGGTGGCGGAAAACATCGCCTACGGCTGTCCCGACGTCACGCGCGAGCAGGTTATCGAGGCTGCCAAGCGCGCGCACGCGCACAAATTTATCGTGCAGCTGCCAGGCGGCTACGATACGGTCATCGGCGAGGACGGCGGCACGTTTAGCCAGGGTCAAAAACAGTTGCTGTGCATCGCGCGCGTCATGCTCACCGACCCGGCTATCTTGCTGCTGGACGAGGCGACCTCGAGCATCGATACCCGCACCGAGCTGCAGGTGCAGGCGGCATTCGACGAGCTCATGGCCGGTCGCACAAGCTTTGTCGTGGCGCACCGCCTGAGCACCATCCGCAACGCCGACTGCATCCTGGTAATGCGCGACGGGCAGATTATCGAGCGCGGCACGCACGACGAGCTGCTAGCGGCAGGCGGCTTTTATGCCGAGCTCTACCGCAGCCAGTTCGCCCAGTGAGCAAGCCCTTGGGGCAAATTAATCAATCGACAGACGGTGGTTTACATCTGTCACGTTAGTACTAAGATATTCATCTAATAAATTGCATTAGTGGCTTTAGTTTTGGGGGAAACGAGGCAACGTGACTATGACGTGCTCTTTGGTGGTTAACAGCAAGAGCGGTAATACCAGGATGGTTTCGGGCGCGATCAAGCGCGCTCTGCAGGCTGCGGGCATCGAGTTTGTCCATGCCGCGGCGTTGAGCGACGATGCGGATGCAGATCAGGTTGCGCTCGAGGCGCAGGGCGCCCGCGTGGCCGACACGGTCCTCGTCGGTTTTTGGTGCGACAAGGGCGCATGCACGCCTTCGGTCGCGGCGTTGCTCTCCGCCTTGCACGGCAAGCGCGTCTTCCTGTTTGGCACCTGCGGTTTTGGCGCCGACCAGAGCTATTATCAGCAGATTATCAATCGCGTGACCTCCAATTTGGCCGAGGATGCCGAGCTTGTGGGTTGGGCAATGTGCCAGGGCAAGATGGGTCCCGCGGTCAAGCAGCGCTACGAGGCCATGCTCGAGCAAGATCCCGACAATGTCCGCTTTAAGATGCTGCTCGATAACTGGGTCGCCGCAAAGGATCACCCCACCAAGGATGATCTGGATTACATGGCTGCAGCCGCCAAAAAGGCCGTGCTGGGAGAGTAGCTTCGCCGTTCGCGGTCCTTCGTGCAAAACAATACAAATGTGAAAGCCTCGATATTCTCGAGGCTTTTTTCTTGCCACTTGTGGGCGCAACCGTGGCAAGCGTTTGGGGTGACATTTTCCATCACCCCGATGACGAGGCCGTTCTGGACAACACGCTCGCATGCGTTCGCTGGATGCATTCAGAGTGGGACGGGGTTTCCGGATGGATGGGGTTTCCAGAAGGTATGGGCTGTGGGCTGCAGGGGGTGGCCGTAGAGGCATCAATAAGGGGGTTGAAAATAGACGATACTAAATGCAGTATAATTTAATGTGGGGGGGGGTACGATATCTAAGCCGTACAAAATATCAGACCCTCTATCGAAAAGTTGCGTATGGGTTAGCCGCAGTTGTTGGATAAAGCAGACAAGTGTGGGGACAAATAACCACTTACGGCAAAAATAGTAGCATTTGGCGGAAAGACGTTGACAAAAACGCGGAAGTAGCTACGGTGATTGTTATAAATAGATTTCAGATTGGCTTTTCGAACCCATCTATTAAACGTCTTAGAAAAGTGGCTAGTCCTTGATGGGATCGAATATGACCTCGATGGGGATGAAATAATCACGTTGGCAGCGCGCGGATTCAGACGATTTATTTCGCTTCTTAGTAGCATGGCGCTCGCGCTTGTCATAGCCCTTGCCGTTGTTT
The DNA here is from genome assembly GCA_902482035.1 of uncultured Collinsella sp. Classification (GTDB taxonomy): domain Bacteria; phylum Actinomycetota; class Coriobacteriia; order Coriobacteriales; family Coriobacteriaceae; genus Collinsella. The sequence goes on from CABSYW010000016.1 coordinate 42,930, forward strand.
CTTTCGCACCCCGCGCATTTGGATACACGCCTTTTGCAGTGCTCTCGGGCTCTATGGAGCCCGAGCTGCCCGTCGGCTCCATGGTGTTTGTTCGCCAAGTTGAGCCGACGGATATTGCCGTGGGCGACAATGCAACCTTTTACCGATCGGACGGCGCCGTGGTGACTCACCAGGTGTACGAGGTCGACCCTGTGGCGCAGACGATCGGCACGCAGGGAATCGCAAACAAAAATGCAGATGGAACCATCATGCACGACGCCGAGCAGACGCCTTTTTCACGCGTGATCGGCGTCGTTTCTTTTTGTGTCCCTTACCTGGGCTTCGTTAACGCATATTGCACGACGATGCCCGGTTTGCTTGTTGTGGTGGCCGTTCTGGTGCTGCTGGTCGCGGCGTCGATTGTGCTCGATCGGATGGTTCCCGACGAGCCTGCGGACAAGCATGCCCGCGCGCATGCGAGGGGGCGGCGTCCATAGCGGCAGGGGAGAGGTGTCGGCAACGGCAAGGGCCGTTGCCGGGGAAAACGATTCTCGAAAGGAAGAGAACGATGGAGAACAAGAGGAAAAAGCGCTACGGCATAGTTGCCGCCTTGCTGCTGCTGGTACTGGCTGCCGGCGTGGGCACCTACGCCTGGCTGACGGCGCAGTCGAGCCTGTCCAACAACTTCACCACTGCGGGCATCAACAAGCCCACTACCGATCCCGACCATCCGAATCAGCCGCTTCCGGATGATAACACTAAGGTCAACGGCAACCTGACCGAGACCAAATGGGTTAAGGACTCTAAGCTCGCCCCTGGCGTGTCTGTACCCAAGAATCCTAATGTCGGTATCGGCAAGGGATCCGAGGATGCATATGTGTACGTTTTCGTGAACAACAAGACGGCGTCTGCCGGGGCCGCTGATTCCAAGACGACTTACTTCACCATTAACTCTGTCTGGAAGGCCGTTGATGCGACCGCCGTTGAGGGCGAGCCGACTCATTATCTCGGTGGCCTTTTCGTTTATGTTGGCGAAGGAAACGAGGCTACCCCGCTTATTGCCAGCAAGACTGAGGATAAGTGGACTGGCGAGCTGTTCAGCCAGGTGACTACGCCCAAGGACACCGAGCAAAAGGATTTCGCGAATCCTGCTACGATGGATGTCAACTGCTTCATTTACGCAGCAGACAATACCGCTGAGGGTTCGTCTGCGTCTGCCTTGGCTGCTGCCACGGATTGGGCTAACGGCCTGAAGTAATCCCACCCCCTCCACCGAGATCCCAGCCCGCTCCCCATCCCCATTTTCGGGCCGGGATCTCGGTCCCCTTTTGATCGACGATTGGCGAACGTAATGCTCAACAATCTTTCCGACAATCAGAAACGCACCTTGGCGCTTGCCGTGATGGCGCTGTTGGCCCTGGCGTGCCTGTGTGGCACGCTGGCTTTTACCGTTGATATGGTTCCGGCGAACAACGTCCTATCGTTTGGCAGCGTGAAGGTACGAGTCTGCGAATACACCCTAAACGAGCAGGGCGAGGAGATTCCGTTTGAGGCCGACGAGCGCGGCGACTATCCCGATACCAAGGCCGGGGGCTCTGACATCAGCCGCATTGTGCGCGTGGAGAACGCCGGCGCGCAGCCTGAGTACGTTCGCGCTCGTCTGCGCATGACGTCGGTGGCGCCCGACGGTTCGAGTGCGGACGCCTCGGGCAACGTCGCCTTTCACGTGAACGCGGGCGAGGGGTCCCCGTGGATCGATGGCGGCGATGGGTGGTACTACTACCGCGGATTGGCCGGACGCGGGGGCGTGCTCGATTCCGGTGCCATGACGGAGAGCCTCATGGACTCGCTGCGATTTGTGGGCGACTACCACGATGCCGCGCGCGGCGGCTCATACAGGCTCGATATCGACGTCCAGGCCGTGCAGGCCAAAAACCAGCAGGCAAACGATACCGTCCTCGACGTGCTCGACGTCGTGGGCTGGCCGGAGGCGAACTAGCCCATGGAGATTAAGAACATGAACCGAGGCGTGCTCGGCAGGCTGATCGCTGTGGTGGCAATCGCCCTTTGCTGCGTTGTAGCGCTGCCGGCGGCAGCGTATGCCGAGGATGTGCCCGAGGACAAGACCGAATTCCATATCACAAACAGGAACGACTTCCTGGCGTGTGTCGCGCTGTCGCGACAGCGCGACACGTCGCAGTGGCGCGTCTATCTCGATAACGATATCGTTCTTAACGATGATGATATGAACGCCATTGTTGCGGATACGGTCAAGCACCTCTCCTTTGGCAACAAAGAACATCCCTTTAAGGGCGTCTTTGACGGTCAAAACCATACCGTGAAGGGCCTGAACTACGAGAATAAGGTCTTGGATCCCGAGCGCGACACGGGCTTTTTTGCCGAGACCGATGGCGCCACCATCAAGAACTTCTTGGTCAAGGATGCCAACATTTGGGCTGACTTCCGCGGCGGCATTATCGTGGGCAGGGCGATCAACACCCACTTCGAAAACGTTATGGTTATGGAGAGCACCCTGCACGTTACGTGTGCCAACAACATGCTCAATGTGATTACCAATGCGGGTTTTGAGGGGGGCCTGATTGCCGGCGAGCTCGATGGTTGCACCCTCTACAACTGCGAGGTCCGTGGTGGCCGCGCCGTTAACAACACGACTTCGGGCGTACAGGCAATCGGTGGCGAGGGCCTGTATATGGCGGCGTTTGCCGGCTACGTTAAGAACTCGACCATCGAGTATTGCCGCGTGACGCCTACGCGCAACGAGGATGGCTCGATTGCCGAGAAGGGCATGACCGACGTTACCAATAAATACGATGTGGCCATTGGCGCCCTGGGCGGCAACAACGTGTACGCCTCGGGTTTTGTGGGCTGCATGGCAGAAGGCGCTAAAGTCATTGACTGCTTTTCAACGGCGAAATGCTATAGCTATGCTGCTTCTTACGTGGGCGTTGTCTCCGTAACGCGCGCTTGGACGGGCGGTCTTGCAGGCCGCATCTTGTCTAAGAGCGGTAATGAAATCACTCGCAGCCATTTCGCCGGCGATTTGAGCTCGCGCCAGTACAACCCCATCGCCGTGATCCCCATTATTCAAAACGACGTGAACCTGGGCGGTATTGCTGCACGCGCTAATGCGGGTGATGCGACTATCACTGATTGCTACTTCAAGCCCAGTGTCAGCCTATCCGGGTTTAGTCAGGGTACGGCAGCCAAGAAGAAGATTTACGCCCTTGCGGGTGATGGCACGGTATCCGGTGCCGGATTCGGTCCCTGGGACGACGAACGCTACGTCACACGTGAGCTGTGGGAGCAGCATGATTACGACTTCTGTGCCGGCACCATGCGCTCGACTGCTAACGATGCGTATCTGAATGACTCACACCCCAATGAGTGGGCGATGGACTACAAACTGAATATTCCCGTGCATGGCCAGAGCGTTAAGGCGACGATTGATTTTCCCGGTGCAGGCATCGCGACCATCGAGGCAACCAAACTCGGTATTGATCAGGCGACCTCTGATCCGTATACCTTTGCCGTGAGTGCCGTGCTGGCGGGAACGGCCCAGGGCTTGGCCCAGGGCGATACGTCGGTAACGTTTAAGCAGGATACCTCCGCAAAGCCTGAGGGGCTGAGCGGGGAGAACGGCGGCTACCGTTTTATGGGCTGGTTCCGCGAGCCCGATGTGCAAGTGAATCGAATTGGACAAGACAACAGCTGGTTTGACGGCAAGACCGATGCCGATGCTGTGGCTGCTGGCAAGCAGGTCCAGAAGAGCGAGTTGCACGACGAAACGTCAACCTATACTGCCGATAACGCGAAAGGGGCCAAGGCTTTTGAGGGCAATGACCTGTTTATCGCTTCGTACGAGGCGCAGGTGCTGTTCTATAACGTTAAGGGCGAGACGCTTGATTGGAAAACCGGTGCTGCGCACGGCAAGTCAACTGATTGGTACCGCTATGGCGTGGGTTTGACGCCCGCTGCCCCCGCGGATCGCGGCAACTTGAAGCCTACCGCGACATTTATCGGCTGGACCACGCAGCCTAGCAGCGAGGCGGGGATGAATGGTGGCTATGCCGCCATCACCTCGACTCAGTTAGCCGAGCTTAAAAATCAGGGAGCTTTTTATCCTGCGGGTTGCGAGATCACGGTTGTCCGTCCTACCGACTTCTACCCGGTGTACAGCGACTACGTGTCGAACATCATAACGGTGTTCGAGGGCAATGAGCAGGACACAACCGACGATAAGACTCTGCGCGACGGTGTGGGCAAAACCAATGTCGACGTCCAGACTACCGAGGACGGCACCAGCGTCTACACGGTACAGGTGTGCAACACGGAAGGTACGCCCCTGTCCAATGGCGGCAAGCTGCCCGATGGCTATCGCTTCTTGGGTTGGTACGAAAACAAGGGAACCGAGGATGCTCCGCTCGAGGTGCGCGTAAGCCGCGATCCCAGCTATACGCTCCCCGCAGATGTCGATTTAACCGCGCCGCATACCTACATCGCCCGCTTTGAGTACCGAGTGGATTATTACGTTCGGGCTTATACCAACCATGAGTTTACGGACAGCAAGCTACTTTGTTCCGTTTGGAATCGCTATCAAACGCCCTTTGAGGAAAACGTCGGTAGTACCTTCGTGCGTGAAAACGTCGTCCACTGGGGTCCGGAGCATGTTGACCACGGTATAAAGGATAGGTATGACGAAACGTGTGGCACGCGCTTCACGAAGGAAACCCTTGTCGTGAGTCCCCTTAACGCGTACTCGCACAACGTTAAAAACGATACGGGAACCGATACTCTTAAAAACCTCTATGCCGATACTGATTTTCCAGGCGCTGCAACTCTAAGCGATACTTGGACTTCGGCTTCGCTGAACGTAACGGCCAAACTGGTGAATGATCGCTATCGCCTGAATTTCTGGACGCTTGAGCGCGATGGTGAATATTGGACATATGTGAAAAATCCCATCAAGAGCATAGTGCGTACAGATAAGAAGTACTACGTTCGCGCGATGATTACCACGGACGTTAATTTCTACAACAAGGGCGATAATGTCGTGAGGACTGCCACGCGGCGCTATGAGAGTAACTTGCTGCAGACCAAGGGGAACGGGGCGGATCCGACGTTCACGTATTACTACCCGCATGTTAATAAGTCGGTTAAAGTGGCCGAAAAACCAGAAGATGGTGAGAAAGGATCGTATGAGAGCCCCCTGACCCTCGAAGCTTCCCCGACCGATGCCGACATGGCCGTGCCGGGCTATAAGTTCCTGGGCTGGATTTCGACCGCCGAGGTCAAGAAGGATTCTGCCGTCTGGAAATATATCTATGATGTCGCCAACGACCCCTATGTGACGAGCGATCCGGAGAAGGCGACGCCATACTTGGCGACCGACGCGTCCAAGGTTACCCAGTGGCAGGATGCCTATCCCGTATACGTAAAATATAACGTTAACTACACCACCAACCTGCACCGCAAGGGCTTTGATGGAACGTCGGGCATCAATGTTCCGCGATTCGACATTACGCCTAAACTTGATCCTCAGCAGAACGGTGACGTGGTGGCTACGGTGAGCCCCGACATTACGACGACGGTGTATGCCGACGGTACTGGTGGCGCCTATCAGCTTAAGAAGCTCGAGATCGAGCTTCCCGACGGAACGGTAAAGAAGCTCGATCCGACGGGCGAAGGCGGCAATACCTATTCCTATACCGTGGAGCCGGGTAAACCCTATACGTTTGTGGCCTACTACACGCCCATTGCGGTGGTGTATCACCTGAACGACACCGATATCGATGGCAAGCTCGCGCAGGAGGGCAATACGCTCGGCAGCCTTAAGGATGGCATGCCACTGCCGACGTATAACGTTGGCGACATCGATGCTGCAACGAACGCATACAATGCCTTCGTAGGCTGGACGGAAACTAAACCGGCATCCGGCAACGGTTATGTCATTTGGTCGGACGGCCTCCCCATGGTGAATACAAACACTGTGGTTAACGCCCCCATGGAGCTGTACCCGGTCTACCGTGCCAGCGCGGTAATTGTCCAATCGAATATCGATGCCAATCTGGATAACCCCGATTCCGTGCGTTTTCTTTCGCGCACCGACTCTGGCGATCAAATTTCGCTGGAAGTAAGAGCTACAGCTGAGGTTGTCGGCAGGGATGGCACCAAGTACGACTTTGTCGGCTGGTCGCGTGACTATGAATCCGATAGTAAATACACTCTGATGACCGAAGACGATAAGTATCCCCTCGAGGGTAGTGAACCCTTTAAGGGCGCGACGTATACCGCGGTGTACAAGGTCACGCCGTATAAGGTGCGCTATCACAGCGTCGACGGGGCGGTCATCTTTACGGCGACGGTCGACTCGGGCGACGAGCGTGCGCAGGACGGTAAGCCTGGCTTTGTCTACACGGTCGATGTTCCCAAAATGGACGAGAGCGGCAACCCTGTCTACGACAACGACGGCAATCCTGTGATGGAGCAAAAATCCGTGGCGTACGATCCGGACGCCCACTCCAAGATCGTCGCGCTGCTCGATGAACAGGCTGCTGCCAATGGCGATAAGCGTGAGCTCTTCTTGGAGTGGCGATATGTGGGTGCGGATGGCAATGCGAAGTCTTGGGATGAGTTTAAGAGTGAGCCAGTCAAGGGTGACATGGACCTGTATCCCGTGACGTATCGCGTGGTTGCCAACGATACGTCTGATCCCGCGAGCCCCGTAACTATGACCGCGCAGCTTAAATGGCTGCTCGATCCCGCCGCCGCCAACACCGTCGATGACGGTGCCGACAAGGCGCCGTTTAAGGTCTGCTTTGCCGAGCCGTTTATGGGGACGCAACTGACTGTTACGGTAACGCAGGCAAGCTACGGCCCTGGTGCAGAGGGCGTTTCTGCGGCGGAAGAGCCTGTGAACGGCAAGTTTGTCTCGCTCTACAGCCTGGGTTCGGGTAATGGTTCGTTCGACCTGGCCAACCGTCTGGAGTATAAAAAGACGGGTGAAGACGGCCAAGGCGACGGCAATGCCGTGTTCAACTTTGACCAGACTCATGCGCTGACGATCGTTAAAAAGACTACCGATGCTAGTGCCATGGGACAGACGTTCCGCTTTAAGGTGACGAAGACGGCGGAGGGAGCCTCTCCCGAGACGCGCGTGGTCGAGGTGAAGGTCGATAAGCAGCAGCCGGAAAACGGTGAGACCTGGTATGTCGGCAGCGTGCAGTTCGCCGCTCCGGCGGGCATCTATACCGTCGAGGAAGACACGAATTGGGCATGGCGCTACGAGGGCGAGCTGAGCACGCCGGGCAAGGCGCCCGGTAAATCTGCCGAGCTGACGATTTCGTCTGCTTCGAGCGCGGGCGATGCGGTGGTGACGTGCGTTAACACGCGCGCGAAGGACAAATGGGTCGACGGCGGTTCACGGGCTAAGAACGTTTGGGAAAACGACCAGCTGAAGAGGGAGGACTAGGATGACAAAGCGCAAGCAGATCATGGCCCTTCTCGCGGGCGTCCTCCTTTTTGCTGGCGTCGCCGGTACCTTTGCGTGGCTTTCGGTTACGGGCGTACTGGTCAACGAGTTTGGCTTTGGCTCGGTGAAGCCCTTGGTGGACGAGACGCTCGAGGGCAACGTGAAGAGTGACGTCACGATTACAAACACGGGCACGGCTCCGGCCTATCTGCGTGCGGCGGTGGATATCTACTGGCAGGACCAGGATGGCGCGCGCCTGTGGGATGAGCCGGTTGCCGGCACCAACTACACCATTGTGTGGGGCGACGTGTCCAATGCCTCCGCTACTAATAGCGCTTCGTCTTGGGTTCGCTCGACCGACGGGTTCTACTACTGGACGTCTCCTGTCGCACCGATGGACAAGACCGGCGTGCTCATCAAGAGCGCGTCCAAGAATAAGGCAGATGGTAAAAACCTAGTCGTTGACATTTCGACCCAAGCGATTCAGTCCACGCCCGACGATGCGGTTACCGAGGCATGGAACTGCACGGTTAAAGATGGCGTGCTGGTACCGCCGCACGGAGGTGCGTAAGTATGGCTTTCCCGATTCGCAAAGACGTTGCGCACTCCTTGCGTTGTGTGATCGCGGCCATTTTCTGCATTGCTGCGTTCGCCGCTCCTGCCCACGCGTTTGCCGATGCTCCTGCGATTGTCTATGACGGAAACGCACGACAGCTGACGGTCTCGGGGACGACGGGCTCCTCGGGGGAGCCCGATCTGTTTCCCGCCTTTAAAGGCCTAATGCCCGGCGATGCGCGCGAGCAGCAGATCGAGGTTCGTGCCACGGGCGTAAAGTCCCAGGTACGCGTGTTTGTGCGGGCCGTTGTCGACCACGAGACGGCACACTTGCTGTCGCCCATTACATTAACGGCGTCGTCGGGCGATGCGTCTGCCGGTTGGCTCCAGACGGGAACGCCGGGCAGCGTGTTTGCCTATCCCACGCAGGTCGCAACGTTTACAAGTGATGGCAGCACGGTGCTCAATCTGCAGCTGAGTGTCCCGACGTCGGTGGGTAACGAGCTTGCCGACGCGAGCAAGACCGTCCGCTGGGAGATCACCGCCGAGGACGATGGCGAAACAATTCCTGCGCAGCCTGCTGGCTCCAAAAAGCCCGGCCTGTTTGGCCTGGCTGCGACGGGCGACAACTCGCTCGCTCTGCTTTTGACGCTGCTAACGCTAGCGATTATCGCTTTCATGGCTGCGCTGATCTTGTCCCGAAGGAATAAACGCTAGGTCCATCTTCTAAATGCAACGCCCTCCCGGGTGGCGGGCACGAAGTTCCCTGCTCTACAGTCCTGCGCAAGACGGAAGCCACATTAAGTGGCTTCCTTTGCGTGCGGAACTCGCGATGAACTTCGTGCCCGCCACCCGGGAGGGCACCCCTTTCTTGATGGAAGGCCTAATAAGCTGATAATTCCATGCCCGGATGCGTCCAGAGTGGGACGGGCTTTCCGGATGGGCAGGGTCTTGGAAACTGTGTCCCAGAATTCGCCTTTGGAATGGGACGTAGTTTCCCGTTGAGGTGCTTTGCGGAAAGTGCATCCCACTCTGGGCGGGGGACTGCGGACGATTTCCTGGACCGCTAAATCGCGGCCATCCCCAGCGACGACCGGTAGTCGTCCGGCGTCGCGCCGCCGAGCGCGTCGCTTGCCCGCTCGGAGTTGAAGCGCCCTATCCACGCGCCGAGGGCCTCGATGAACTCCCCGGGCGACCAGCCGGACCAGTCCCTCCCGTGGAAGAACTCCTTCTTGAGCAGGCCGAAGAAGCCCTCCATCGCGGCGTTGTCGGGGCTGCAGCCCTTGGCCGACATGCTCCTGACCAGGCCGTTCCGCTCGCATATCGATATCCAGCCCGGCCAGCGGTAGTGCGCGCCGCGGTCGGAGTGGATCACGGGGCGCTCGCCGGGCGCCAGCCGGGAGCACGCGTCCGACAGCGTCGAGTTCGCGAGGTCGGCGTCCGGGTGCTCGCCCGCCCGCCAGGCGACGACCGAGGAGTCGAAGCAGTCCCTGATGGCGGACAGGTACACCTTGCGGCCCGTCGGCAGCCTGAACTCGGTTATGTCGGTGAGCCACAGGAAGTTCGGCAGGGCCGAGCGGAAGTCGCGGCGCACGAGGTTCGGCGGGGCGGGGGTCACCTCGCCGCCGTAGGAGCTGTAGGCGCCGGCCCTCCTCCTCATCCACCTCGGGACGAGCCCCTCCTCGCGCATGATGCGCCGGACGACCTTCTCGGAGACGCGCACGGGGTCGTCGAGCTCGCGGAGCCTGCGCACCACGAACCGGTAGCCGCGCGCGCCGTCGCCGTCCTCCAGGAACACCCGCCGCACGACGTTGTTAGCGTCAATATAATTTTCACCATTTCCACCAACGCATTTTCGCCAATCGCG
>CABSYW010000017.1 GCA_902482035.1 uncultured Collinsella sp.
ACGCGCATAAAGAAAGCCTCCCATTTCTCATGTCCAAGAAATGGGAGGCAGTTCAGAGCTGCAGGGTCTTTTGTCAAGTGACGGATCGCTTGTGGAGCCGCGCTCCATTTTGCTCGTTAGCCCTCCTTGCGGACTTTTTGCAAGTAGCGGTAGACGCTGGGCTCCGAGATGCCCAACGCGGTGGCGGCGCAGGCCACGGCGCCCTTGAGCATGAACACCCCGTTGCCGTTGAGGTGGCGAATGACGTCCACGCGGTCGCTCTGACCAAGCGACGCTACATCCAGCCCGCGCGCGCTCAGCAACTCGGCAATGCTGCGGTCGATGAGCTCCTGTGTGGACTCCGAAAGGCTTTCGACCTCGATAGGGGCGGGCTCCGTGCGCGTCGGCGCCGCGTCGAAGCACGCCATGAGCTGCTGCGCCATGGCGTTGATGGAGCGCACGGTCGAGAGGTCGGTGTTGACGCAGAGCATACCGACGATCTCGTCATTCTCGCGGATAAAGTACGTCGCTGACTCCAACGTCTTGCCGCCGGCACCGCGCCCCTCGTAGCCCGTAATAAACGGCAGGTCGCGATACTTGGCGTCGTGCATGATCTTGAGTGCCAGATCGGTGGCGGGACCGCCGACCTTGCGGCCGCTCACGATGCCGTTGCGAATATCGACGATGGCGTGGTCGGGATCCGAGAAATCGTGCAGCACGATTTCGCTGTTTTTGCCGAGTATCTGCTCCAGAAAATCGACCATCGGCAAAAAGCGACGTACGGTCTCGTTCACGGGCAACTCCTTTGGGTGAAATCGGAAATGTTCATAACAATTTTTTCTCATGGTAACACGCTGCCCATCATCTCGTATATCCGCAGGTACATTGCGTAATGCAGACGAACGGTAGGAATTTAGCGGTAAACGGTTGACCAAAAGAAATGTTAGATGTTATTTTGACCAGACACTTTCCTGACCTGCGGAAATGCGTAATTTCAGCTGAAGAATAGTCTGATAACAAAAAATTATTATTGAGAATGAGAATCATCTTTAATACGATATGCAATGAAGGCACAACCTCAACCCCGCACTGCGTCACAATAGAGCGTCAGATGCGAAAACAACTACTTCGAGGATTGGTGGTCAAATGACCCAGGAGACGGTTACGAACGGCACTGAAGCCCTGTTCACTCGCGAAGGCATGCCTCCCGTTAAGGAAATGATCCCGTGTGCCCTTCAGCACGTACTGGCATCGTTTGCCGGCATCATTACCCCGGCGGTCATCATGGCCGGCGTCTACGGCTTTAATAGCCAGCAGAGTACCGACATCATCCAGGTCGCGCTCATTCTTTCGGCGATCGACACGGCCCTTCAGGCCTTCGCTCCCTTCCGTCGCATCGGCGGCGGCCTGCCCATCGTCATGGGCGTTTCGTTCGCGTTCCTGCCGGCCCTGCAGGCCATGGGTGCCTCGGGCTTTAGCTTTGGTGCGCTGCTGGGTGGCGAGATCGTCGGCGGCGCCGTCGCGGTCCTCTTTGGTCTGGCCTACAGCAAGATCAAGTGGCTGTTCCCGCCCGTCGTGACCGGTACGGTCATCTTCTCCATCGGCGTTTCGCTGTATCCCACGGCCGTCAAGTATATGGCCGGCGGTATGGGTACGCCGCTGTGGGGCACCCCGCAGGCCTGGTGCGTCGCTCTTATCACCTTCGCCGTGGTCTTTGCGCTCGCCAACTTTGGCAAGGGCACGCTCAAGCTGGGATCCGTGTTCTTTGGCATGATCGCTGGCATGATCGTCTCCATCCCCTTTGGCATGATCGACTTCTCCAGCGTCGCCACCGCTCAGGTCTTCGCTCTTCCCAAGCTCATGCCCTACGCGCTCGAGTTTGATCCCGAGGTCTGCATTACCCTCGCCGTCGTGTTCCCCATGGTTGCCATCCAGGTTATCGGTGACGTCTCCGCCGCCTGCCTGGGCTCCATCGACCGTATGCCCACCGAGCGCGAGCTCTCCGGCGCTATCGTGTCCCAGGGCCTCACCTCTATGGTCGGCGGTCTGCTGGGCGGTCTTCCCACCAGCGCCCTTGGCCAGAACGTGGGCATCATCTGCTCCAACAAGGTCGTCAACAAGTGGGTCTTTGTGATCATTGCGGCCGTCTTTGCCATCGCCGGCCTATTCCCGCAGCTCTCTGCCGTCCTTTCCGCTATCCCGCAGCCCGTCATCGGCGGCGCGACCGTCGGCGTCTTTGGCACCATCACCATGAACGGCGTGCGCATGTTCACCCGCGAGGGCCTCACGCAGCGCACTACCACCATCGTCGGTACCTCCGTCGTCTTTGGCCTGGGTATCTGGATGGCCAGCGGTTGCCTTGCCGGCGAGGGTATGCCCGCCTGGGTGTCCACCGTCATCGGCTCCAATGCCGTAACCCCCACCGCCATCATGGCCATTGTCCTTAACCTGATCCTTCCGCAGACGCCGGTCGTGGCCCAGCACATCGATGCTGCCAAGGACGCTGCCGTGGATCTGGTCTTGCCCGAGAGCAAGAAGTAACCAATTCGGTGCTATTCGTCGGCGGACGCATCGCCTCGTCCGCCGACGTCATGCGGCGCCAAGCCGCACTTCAAAGGGTTTGTCCCTTTGGTGAAGCGTTGACGGGAGAGGGCCCGTTTCCGGTGTAGGCCGGCGCTTCGCACTCCGCCATGTCAGAGGTGTCAAACCCCGCCTCTGATGTCGAAGGGAGCATCCATGCTTCTGGTCGCTAACGGTTCCGTCTTTACCCGCAACGCTCAGACCCCGTTTATTCCAAACGGTGCGGTCGCCATTGACGGAGATACGATCGTCGAAGTAGGCCCCGAGTGCGAGCTCAAGGCCAAGTACCCGGATGCCGAGTACGTCGACGCCCAGGGCAACCTCATCATGCCCGGACTCATCAACTGCCACACCCACATCTACTCGGGTCTGGCCCGCGGCCTTGCCATTAAGGGCTGCAACCCCACCAACTTCCTGGAGAATCTTGAGCAGCAGTGGTGGAAGATCGACGACAACCTGACGCTCGACGGCACCAAGGCCAGCGCCTATGCCACGATTCTTGACTCCATCCGCGATGGCGTCACCACGATCTTCGATCACCACGCGAGCTTCTGCGAGATTCCGGGAAGCCTCTTTACCATTAAGGATGCAGCTCAGGAGCTGGGCATGCGTTCGTGCCTGTGCTACGAGGTCTCCGATCGCCGCGGCCAGGAAAAATGCGACCAGGCCATTGCCGAAAACGCCGAATTTGCCCAGTGGGCCGCCAAGGAGCGTCGCGATAACGACAACCACATGATCGCCGCCATGTTTGGCGGACATGCTACCTTTACGCTTTCGGACGAGACCATGGATAAGATGGCCGAGGCCAACAACGGCCTGACCGGCTTCCACATCCATGTGTGCGAGGGCATGAACGACGTGTGGGATTCCCGCCTCAACCGCGGTGGTATCAGCCCCGTCGAGCGCCTGCTGCAGCACAACCTGCTGGGTCCCGACACCATGCTCGGCCACTGCATCCACGTGACGCCTGCCGAGATGGATATCGTCAAGGAGTCCGGCACCTGGCTCGTCAACAACCCCGAATCCAATATGGGCAACGCCGTGGGCTGCGCCCCCGTGCTCGAGTTCTTCCGCCGCGGCATCCCCGTGTGCATGGGCACCGACGCCTACACCCACGATATGCTCGAGAGCCTTAAGGTCTTCCTGATCATTCAGCGCCACAACGCCGCCATGCCCAACGTGGGCTGGTGCGAGGCCATGACCATGCTGTTCGAGAACAACGCCAAGATGGCGAGCAAGTACTTCGATCGCAAGCTCGGTGTGCTCGAGGCCGGCGCTGCCGCCGACGTCATCGTCATGGACTACAAGCCCTTTACGCCGCTGAGCGAGGAGAACATCGACGGCCACATGCTCTTTGGCATGATGGGCAAAAACTGCCGCACCACCATCATCAACGGCCGCGTCCTGTACAAGGATCGCGAGTTTATCGGTATCGATGAGGACAAGATCAACGCGTGGACCATGGCCGAGTCCAAGAAGCTCTGGAGCACGCTCAACGATCGCACCTACTAATTCACAAGTAGATTCGCGCGCGTCGGATGTTTCGCCGCATCCGGCGCGCGCATAGGCGGCCTCCGCGGGGTCGCCGGCGCTGTGCTAGCGCTACACCGTATTTGCGCCCGTCGCGCGGTCTCGCCGGGCGTTACAGAGAGGAGCTCATTATGAGCGACATCATGAGGCCGATCCCGTTTTCGCAGCTGATGAACTGGATCATCGAGGAGCACAAGACTCAGGGCGCCGTCTTTGGCGTGCGCAAGATGGTCACGACCAACCAGGAGGGCGCGCTTCCCATTTTTGACGAGCGCATCGTGACTCCGTTTGGCCCGGCCGCCGGTCCCAATACGCAGCTGGCCCAGAACATCGTGGCATCCTACGTGGCCGGTTCCCGCTTCTTTGAGCTCAAGACCGTTCAGGTTATGGACGGCGAGGAGCTCTCCAAGTGCGTCAACAAGCCCTGCATTGTGGCGCAGGACGAGTGCTACAACTGCGAGTGGTCGACCGAGCTCGAGGTTCCGCAGGCTTTTGCCGAGTACGTGAAGGCATGGTTTGCCTGCCACCTGATTGCTCGCGAGTACGGCCTGGGCAGCCCGGACGGCTTTGTCTTCAACATGTCCGTGGGCTATGACCTGGAGGGCATCAAGAGCCCCAAGGTCGACGCCTACATCGAGGGCATGAAGGACGCCAGCGGCTCCGACGTCTGGAACGAGTGCCGCGCATGGGCGCTCGCCAACCTGGACAAGTTTGAGCATGTCGACGCCGCGTTTGTCGAGTCCATCCCGGCGCGCGTGTCCAACTCCATCACCGAGTCTACCCTGCACGGCTGCCCGCCGGCGGAGATCGAGCGCATCGCGACCTATCTGATCACCGAGAAGGGCCTCAACACCTACATCAAGTGCAACCCCACGCTGTTGGGCTATGAGTTTGCACGTCAGCGCCTCAACGAGCTGGGCTTTGACTACATCGTCTTCGACGATACGCACTTCCGCGAGGACCTGCAATGGGCCGACGCCGTGCCTATGTTCGAGCGCCTGATTGCCCTGTGCGCCGAGCGCGGCCTGGAGTTTGGCGTCAAGCTGACCAACACGTTCCCCGTCGACGTGACGAGGAACGAGCTGCCCTCCACCGAGATGTACATGTCGGGCCGTTCGCTGTTCTCGCTGACCATCGAGGCCGCCCGTCGCATTACCGAGCAGTTCGATGGCAAGCTGCGCATCAGCTACTCCGGCGGTGCCACGGTCTACAACATCCGCGCCCTGTACGATGCCGGCATTTGGCCCGTCACCCTGGCGACCGACGTGCTCAAGCCCGGTGGCTACGAGCGCTTTAGCCAGATGGCCGGCGAGTTTACCGACCTGGATGGCAAGCCGTTCGCGGGCGTCTCTCTCGAGGCTGTGACTGCGATCCAGACCGACTCACTCACCAACCCGCTCTACAAGAAGCCGCTGCGCCCGCTGCCCGACCGCAAGGTCGCCGGCAAGAGCCCGCTTTCCGACTGCTTTACCACGCCGTGCCGCACGAGCTGCCCCATCCAGCAGGATATTCCCGCCTACCTGGCGGCCGTTGACGAGGGCCGCTACGAGGACGCACTCAACATCATCATCGAGCGCAACGCCCTGCCGTTCATTACCGGCACCATCTGCCCGCATCCCTGCGGCCGTGCCTGCGAGCGTGCGTTCTACGAGCCCGAGGGCGCCCAGATTCGCGCCAGCAAGCTCAAGGCCGCCCGCGAGGCCCTGACTGCCGTGCTGCCCAAGCTGCGCGCCCAGGCCATCGCCAACGACGGCGAGCACAACGTTGCCGTTATCGGCGGCGGCCCGGCCGGCCTGGCGACGGCGTTCTTCCTGACGCGTGCCGGCGTGCCCGTCACCATCTTCGAGGCCCGCGACTCTCTCGGCGGCGTGGTCCGTCACGTGATTCCCGAGTTCCGTATCGCGAGCGACGATATCTCCCACGATGCTGAGCTCTGCCTGGCCTTTGGCGCCAAGGTGCAGCTCAACGCTCGCGTGGATTCCATCGACGAACTCAAGGCTCAAGGCTTTACTGACGTGGTCGTGGCCACCGGTGCCTGGATGCCCGGCTCTGCGGGCTTGGGCGAGGGCGCCGAGCTCGACGTGCTGGAGTTCCTCGAGGCCGCCAAGAAGGGCGAGAAGCTCGAGCTGGGCGAGGACGTCGTGGTCATTGGCGCCGGCAACACCGCCATGGACGCGGCCCGCGTGGCCAAGCGCCTGGCCGGCGTGAAGAACGTGCGCCTGGTCTACCGCCGCACCAAGAAGCAGATGCCCGCTGACGAGGAAGAGCTTGATCTTGCTCTTGCCGACGGTGTTGAGTTCTGCGAGCTGCTGGCCCCCAAGGCGCTTAACGGCGCCGTGCTGACCTGCGACGTTATGGAGCTTGGCGAGCCGGATGCAAGCGGCCGTCGCAGCCCCGTCGCCACGGGCGAGACCGTCGAGCTTTCCGCCACCACGGTGATCTGCGCCGTGGGCGAGGGCATCGATGCCAGCCTATACGATGCCGCGGGCGTCGAGCACGACCGTCGCGGCCGTCTTGCCGCCACCTCCACCGGCGTCGAGGGCGTTTGGGCTGCAGGTGACTGCCGTCGCGGTCCTGCTACCGTGGTCGAGGCTATTGCCGACGCCGCCGAGGTCGCCCGTGCCATCGCCGGTGTGGACTTTAACAAGTACGCCGACCAGAATGCTCAGGCCGGTCGCGAGGACACCTGCTACGAGCGCAAGGGGTCGCTGTGCCGCGACAAGCGCAACTGCACCAAGACTCGCTGCCTGGGCTGCGGCTCGGTGTGCGAGGTCTGCTGCGACGTGTGCCCCAACCGCGCCAACGTTGCCATTAAGGTGCCGGGCCTGGCCAAGCATCAGGTCGTCCATGTCGACGGCATGTGCAACGAGTGCGGCAACTGCGCCGTGTTCTGCCCTTACCAGGAGGGTCGTCCCTACAAGGACAAGCTCACCCTGTTCTGGAGCGAGGAGGACATGGAGAACTCCGAGAACGAGGGCTTCCTGGCCGTGGACGAGGACCACTTTAAGGTTCGCGTCGCCGGCACGGTCCGCACCGTCTCGGTCGATGCCGTCAACACCGGTCTTCCCGAGGCCGTCCGCCTGACCATCAGGGCTGTGCGCGACAACTATTCGTACCTTCTTAAGAAATAGGCGAGTCTCTTATGGCCAAATCCATTCAACATAACGTGGCCTACGTTGCCTGCGGAAGCGGTTGCGCCTCCGCAGGCGGCGATGCCCGCTGCAGCGAAGGCTGCATTGGCTGTGGCGCCTGCGTCACGGCCTGCCCCCACGGCGCCATTGCGCTGGTCGATGGCATCGCCCGCGTGGACCGCTCCAAGTGCACGGGCTGTGGCCTGTGCGGCGTGGCGTGCCCGCAGCGCGTGATTGCCTTCGTCCCCGGCTACCAGAACATTCTGGTGCGCTGCAACAACACCGATAAGGGTGCCATTGCGCGCAAGGTCTGCGACACGAGCTGTATCGGTTGCGGTATGTGCGCCAAAAAGTGCCCTGCCGGCGCTATCCGCATCGAGGACAACTGCGCCCATATCGACGGCGTGGACTGCCTGTCGTGCGGCATGTGCGCCGTCGTCTGCCCGCATGGCGCCATCCACGACCGCACCGGCATCGCCGCCGGCGTGTAGAAGGGAATCACCATGGCACAGGAATTCACTTTTACCGTTAACGGTGTCGAGCACACGACGACGGAGAATAAACCACTGCTGCGCTATCTGCGCGACGACCTGCACATTCACTCCGCCAAGGACGGCTGCTCCGAGGGCGCCTGCGGCACCTGCACCATCCATGTGGACGGTGCGGCCGTCAAGGCGTGCGTACTGACCACCGCTCTTGCCGCCGGCCGTAACATCGTGACCGTCGAGGGCCTGCCCGAGGACGTGCGCGAGGCCTTTGTGTACGCCTTTGGCGCCGTGGGCGCCGTGCAGTGCGGTTTTTGCATCCCCGGCATGGTCATGGCGGGTGCAGCGCTGATCGCCGAGGACCCCGAGCCCACCGAGGAGCAGATCAAGTACGCCATCCGTGGCAATGTCTGCCGCTGCACCGGCTACAAAAAGATTATCGAGGGCATTTCGCTGGCAGCTGCGGTGCTCCGTGGCGAAAAGCAGATCGACGAGGATTTGGAGCGCGGCGACGACTACGGCGTGGGCAAGCGCGCCTTCCGCATCGACGTGCGCAAGAAGGTGCTCGGCGAGGGCAAGTATCCCGACGACATCGACGAGCTCGATCAGCCGGGTCTGACCTATGCCAGCGCCGTGCGCTCCAAGTACCCGCGCGCCCGTGTGCTCTCCATCGATACTTCCAAGGCCGAGGCCCTGCCCGGCGTGGTGGGCATCCTGCGCGCCGAGGACGTGCCGGTCAACCAGGTCGGCCACCTTATCCAGGACTGGGACGTCATGATCGCTCAGGGCGATATCACCCGCTGCGTGGGCGATGCCATCGTGCTGGTGGTCGCCGAGGACGAGGCGACGCTCGAGAAGGCCAAGAAGCTCGTAAAGATTGACTACGAGCCGTTGGAGCCCGTGCGCAACATTGTGGAGGCCAGGGCCGCCGACGCCCCGCGCCTGCATGACAGCTTCGTTGCCTTTGGCAACACAGTGGAGCTCAAGGACAACGTGTGCCAGAGCCGTCATGTGACGCGCGGCGACGCCGCCAAGGCACTGGCCGAAAGCGCGTTCACCGTGACGCAGCGCTTTACCACGCCCTTTACCGAGCATGCCTTCTTGGAGCCCGAGTGTGCCGTTGCCTTCCCGTACAAGAACGGCGTCAAGGTGCAGTCGACCGACCAGGGTGCCTACGATACGCGCAAAGAGTGCGCTCACATGTTTGGCTGGGATAGCGAGCCCGAGCGCGTGGTTGTAGAGACCATGCTCGTGGGTGGCGGCTTTGGCGGCAAGGAGGACGTGTCCATCCAGCACCTGGCCGCGCTCGCCGCCTATAAGTTCCAACGTCCTGTGAAGTGTAAGCTCACGCGTGCCGAGTCGCTCGCTTTCCATCCCAAGCGCCATGCCATGGACGGCACCTTTACGCTGGGCTGCGACGCCGAGGGCAACTTTACCGGCCTAGACTGCGAGATCAACTTTGACACCGGCGCCTACGCGTCGCTGTGCGGCCCGGTGCTCGAGCGCGCCTGTACGCATGCCGTCGGCCCCTACAAGTACCAGAACACCGACATCCGCGGCTTTGGCTACTGCACCAACAACCCGCCCGCCGGTGCGTACCGCGGCTTTGGCGTTTGCCAGTCCGAGTTTGCGCTCGAGAGCCTGATCGACCTGCTGGCAGAGAAGGTCGGCCTGGATCCGTGGGAGATTCGCTACCGCAACGCCATCGAGCCGGGCGAGGTTTTGCCCAACGGTCAGATTGCCGACTGCTCCACGGCGCTGAAGGAGACACTGCTCGAGGTCAAGGATGCCTACTATGCGCATCCCGGACACGCCGGTATCGCCTGCGCCATGAAGAACGCCGGCGTGGGCGTTGGCCTGCCCGATGCCGGCCGCTGCAAGATTCGCATCGAGGACGGCGTGGCCGTGGTCTATGCCGCCACGTCCGACATCGGCCAGGGCTGCAACACCGTCTTTTTGCAGGACGTTGCCGAGGCATGCGGCCTGCCGCTTCGCTGCATCGCCAACGGCGAGTGCTCCACCGAGAACGCTCCCGACTCCGGCACCACGTCTGGCTCGCGTCAGACGGTCGTGACCGGCGAGGCCGTGCGCGGCGCCGCCTTCCTACTGCGCGATGCTATGGTTGGCGTCGAGGCCGGCAAGCCCGCGCCCGATGCTCCCGTGAGCGCACATGGCGACGGCGTCAAGATCGAGTACGACGACGGCCGCGCCTATCAGCTTCGCACGCAGGAGCTCGTCGCCGGCCAGGGTATGCATCCTCAGGATCCCGCGGCCGCCATCAAGGCGCTCGAGGGATGCGAGTTTGGCTACGTGTACCTGGAGCCGACCGACAAGCTGGGTGCGGATGTTCCCAATCCCAAGAGCCACATCTGCTACGGCTTTGCCACACATGTGGTCATTTTGGATGATGACGGTCGCGTGAGCGAGGTTTATGCCGCGCACGATTCCGGCAAGGTGGTCAACCCCATCTCCATCCAAGGTCAGATCGAAGGTGGCGTGCTCATGGGTATGGGCTATGCGCTTACCGAGGACTGGCCGCTCAAGGACTGCGTACCCCAGGCAAGGTACGGTACGCTCGGGTTGTTCCGTGCGCCCGAGATTCCGGATATCCACGCCATCTACGTGGAGAAGGACGAGCTGCTGCCCGTGGCATACGGCGGCAAGGGCATCGGCGAGATCGCAACAATCCCCACGGCGCCCGCCGTACAGAACGCCTATCGCGCATTCGACGGCAAGCTGCGTCCGGATCTGCCCATGGTGGATACGCCCTACAGCCGCGCCCGTCGCCGCGGGTAGGGTAGAGCGTGGACGGCCATTGTTGACGGGCCGTTCGCGCTCAACATCAACTACATACGCTGCGCCTTTGGCCCCCGGCTCCATCGCGAGCCGGGGCCTTTTGTTTGGAGCGGAGGCCGCGTCTCGGAACGGGTCGTGCTTTCCTTTTGAGCCTCGGGACTGCGGACGATTTCTTGGACCGTTACGCGGCCCTTCCCAGTGCGGCGCGGAACTCGGCCGGCGTGCGGCCGCCGAGCGCATTGCTGCGCCTCTCCGTATTGTATCGGCCGATCCAGCCCCCCGAGCTCCTCGATGAAGCGGGCGGGGGTCCAGCCCGACCAGTCCCCGCCGTGCCAGAACTCCCTCTCGAGCAGGCCGAAGAAGCCCTCCATCGCCGCGTTGTCTGGGCTGCAGCCCTTGGCGGACATGCTCCTGGCGAGGCCGTGCCCCTCGCAGATCGAAATCCGGCCGGGCCAGCGGTACGGAAATGTGTCGAAATAGGCACCTTAAAACTTCGGAAAAGTGTCAAATTCGATGGGCAAATTATCCGGAAAAGTGTAGCTGGATGACAAAACAGCACTTAGAAGCTGGTGCTGAATGCGGGATCCTGCGGCTGCCTTCAGCCCTCGCTACTCGTCGTCTCCGTCGTTGGGGTCGCCCTTGAGGGTGTTGATGTCCAGGTACTGGTTATCGTCCTCTTTTTGCTGGGTTTCCGACTCCGTTTGGGTGGGGCCGCGGAACAGCTGGAATCCCTCAAACGCAATGACACCGAGCAGGGCAATGATAATGGCGATAAAGGCAACCTTGACTGCCTGCGGAAATTCTGAGAAACGCAGCGCCTTTTCCTCGGCGTAATAATCGGCGAAGCGCTCTTCGCCCGTGCTTTTGGTATACGCCGGCGCGGACGCGGCCTCCGGGTCATATTCCGGTGCGGGCGTGGCAGCGTACGGATCGTTGAGATAATCGCTCGATGCGGTGCCATAATCCTCGGTCTCGATGCGACCGTTGCCAGCATAGCCATCGGAATAATCGGAATATGCCGCACCGCCCTCATAGTCCGCGGCGCTCGTGTTGGCGGCAAAAAGCGGGTTAACTGGAACGTCGAGCGCCGGCATGCCGGTAGAGGTCTCATCCAGATCGGCTGCAGCCCAGGAATCGTAGGCAACCTGATGGAAAACGGGCTCATCGAGCCTTGCGACCGGAGGCTTGCGTGCCGCAGGAACAGGCAACTGCTGGGCGCTGTACATAACGGTGCTGTCGGCCGATTTGCCCTGCGTCGCTGCAGCGAGAAATGCCGCCGTCTCGGACGGGTCGCTTGCGGGGCGGGGAGCGGGCGTGGGCGCCGAAGTGGGTGCGGGCGTAGGCGCGGGCGTCGAAACAGGCGACTGCGCAGGAGTCGGCGCAGATGCGGGCTTAGGCGCAAGTGCGGGATTGGGACTTGACGGGCGAGCCCCGCCGCCCATGAGTTCGTCGGCGGTCCACGGGCGATCATCCATCACATCGTCAAGGCTCAGCGAAAACAGGTCGTCTTCACCCTCATCGAACATGCGGTGCACATGTCCACCAATTGCCGGAATCAATCCGCGACCGGTGCATGATGCCTTGCTCAACGCCATTCTGTCCCATCCTTTCGAAATACTAATGACATCGATTATATGGAACTTCCCAAGCGGCTCGGTCTTGGATTCGTGCTTTCCAGAACTCGCGCCCAAAAGGGGAGGGGCAATCCAGGCGAGTGCCTACTTGTCGCCGGCCGCCGCCTTGGCCTCATTGAGGTAGCTATAGAAGCTGTACTTGGAGATGCCAAAGAACTCGCAGGCGCGCTCGCTCGACTTGGAAATGAGGAAGGCACCGCGACGGTCGAGGTAGCCAATGGCGCGGATGCGCTCGTCTTTGGTCATGAGTGCCGCGGGCTTGCCCACAAACTGCTCGCACTCGTGCAGCAGGTCCTCGAGCAGGTCGCCGATGTTCTTGGTAATGGGCTCGGGCTCGGTATAGCCCGTGCCGCCGGTGCCGGTAAAGGCGTCGAGCGAACGCTCAAAAGCCTTCATAAGCGTAATGTCAAAGTTGATGCCCAAAATGCCGACGGGCTTGCCCTCGTCGTTGCGGATAAAGATGGTCGAGGACTTGAGCAGCTTGCCATCGGTGGTTTTGGTGAGGTATGGCTCGCGGTCGTGCACGTCGGTGGTGCCCTCGTGCATGGACTCAAACACAATATGGCTGGGGCCGTCACCCAGTTTGCGCCCGCTGACGTGGCCGTTTTCGATCACTACGATGGAGTGGTCCACGTCCTCGGTCTCCAGATCGTGGACGACGACTTCGCAGTTGGGGCCAAATTGGAGCGCCAGGCCGTGTGCAAGGCGCTTGTAAAACTCAATCTGTGCGGGGGTCATGGGTGCCTTCCTAAAAATTAGTTTGGGCACACTTTGCCATAAACCACATCTGTTCGCAAACAAATCCATCAACAAGGCAATTCATGACCGTTCGGCGGCGAAAAAGTACCGATTACGGCAACAAACAATTTGTTAGGTTTGCCAATCAAAAAGTGTGATAGAACAGTGCTAACAAACTTTTTGTTTGGCATCCACATAAAAGTTCAGTCGCATGAATGGGAATGGGCTGAAACGCGTATGCGGGGGCCGGCAAGAGAGGACTTAAGGAGTTCACCGTATGGCCGATAAGATCCAGTGGGCGGGCAACACGATGCCCAAGAGCGATGACAAGCACTTGGGAATCATGAGCCTCGACCACGTGAAGAAGGCCCGCGCCTTCCACCAGTCGTTCCCTCAATATACCGTCACCCCGCTTGCCCGCCTGGACGGTCAGGCTGCGCGCTTGGGTCTGTCCAACCTGTGCGTTAAGGACGAGAGCTATCGCTTTGGCCTCAACGCCTTTAAGGTCCTGGGCGGCTCGTTTGCCATGGCCAACTACATTGCCGACGAGACCGGCAAGGACGTTGCCGAGTGCACCTTCGATTACCTGACCTCTGATCAGCTTGCCAAGGACTTTGGCCAGGCCACCTTCTTTACCGCCACCGACGGCAACCACGGCCGCGGTGTGGCATGGGCTGCCAACAAGCTGGGCCAGAAGGCCGTCGTGCACATGCCCAAGGGTTCCACCAAGCCCCGCTTCGATAACATCGCCGCCGAGGGCGCCACGGTGACCATCGAAGAGGTCAACTACGACGAGTGCGTGCGCATGGCCGCCGCCGAGGCTGACGCCTGCGAGCGCGGCGTCATCGTTCAGGACACCGCCTGGGAGGGCTACGAGAAGATCCCGTCTTGGATCATGGAGGGCTACGGCACCATGGCTTCCGAGGCTGCCGAGCAGCTGCGCGAGATGGCCATCAACCGCCCGACGCACGTGTTTGTCCAGGCTGGCGTGGGCTCGCTGGCTGGCGCCGTGGTGGGCTACTTCACCAACCTGTATCCCGATAACCCGCCCACCTTCGTCGTGGTCGAGTGCTCGCCTGCCGCCTGCCTGTACAAGGGCGCTGCCGCCGGCGACGGCGATCCGCGCATCGTGGACGGTGACATGCCCTCCATCATGGCCGGTCTGTGCTGCGGCGAGCCCAACATCCTGGGCTGGGATATCCTGCGCAACCACGCTACCGCCTTCGTGTCCTGCCCCGACTGGGTCACCGCTCGCGGCATGCGCACCCTGGGCGCTCCCGAGAAGGGCGACCCGCGCGTCATCTCCGGCGAGTCCGGCGCGGTGACCACTGGCCTGGTCGAGACCCTCATGCTCGATCCCGAGTACGCCGAGCTCAAGGAACTCATCAGCCTGGACAAGACGAGCTCCGTGCTCTGCTTCTCCACCGAGGGCGACACGGACCCCGACCAGTACCGTCGCATCGTCTGGGAGGGCGAGTACCCCACCTGCTAGCAGACTGACCTGTCCGGAGGCAGCCGGAGGACTTTACTCCCTGCTCGGACAGTCCTGCTCGCACGGAGAGCACATTAAGTGCTCTCCGGCTCGTGCGGAACTCGCGACGGAGCAAAGTCCTCCGTCCGCCTCCTATGGTTACTTGCTTGTGGGGTGCTCGATCTCACGCTGCTTGGCACAAGTGATTTATCTGAAATATCTACCTGTAGGTAAACCCTTGTAGAAAGGTTGACTGTTATGACTAAGGAACTCGATTTCGAGGCAATTAAAAACGCTGCTGAGTCCCACCGTGCTGATATGACGCGTTTTCTTCGCGCAATGATTAGCCATCCCTCTGAGTCTTGCGAGGAGGGTGAGGTTGTCGCTTGCATCAAGGCCGAGATGGAGAGCCTTGGCTATGACGAGGTCAAGGTCGACGGCCTGGGCAACGTCATGGGCTTTATGGGCGAGGGCGACAAGATCATCGCCATCGACTCCCACATCGACACCGTCGGCATCGGCAACATCGAGAACTGGGACGCCGATCCCTATGAGGGCTACGAGACCGACGAGATCATCTACGGCCGCGGCGGCTCTGACCAGGAGGGCGGCATGGCTTCTGCTACCTATGCTGCCAAGATGATGAAGGACATGGGCCTCATCCCCGAGGGCTACAAGATCATGGTCGTCGGCACCGTCCAGGAAGAGGACTGCGACGGCATGTGCTGGCAGTACATCTACAACAAGGACGGCATTAAGCCCGAGTTTGTCATTTCCACTGAGCCCACCGACGGCGGCATCTATCGCGGTCACCGCGGCCGTATGGAGATCCGCGTCGACGTTCACGGTACCTCCTGCCACGGCTCTGCTCCCGACCGCGGCGACAACGCCATCTACAAGATGGCTGACATCATCGCTGACGTCCGCGCCCTCAACAACAACGGCTGCGACGAGTCGACCGACATCAAGGGCCTCGTCAAGATGCTCGACCCCAAGTACAACCCCGAGCACTACGAGGATGCCCGCTTCCTGGGTCGCGGCACCTGCACCGTCAGCCAGATCTTCTACACCAGCCCCAGCCGTTGCGCCGTGGCCGATTCCTGCGCCATCTCCATCGACCGTCGTATGACCGCCGGCGAGACCTGGGAGTCCTGCCTGGACGAGATTCGTAACCTGCCGGCTGCCAAGAAGTACGGCGACGACGTGAAGGTCTCCATGTACATGTACGACCGTCCGTCCTGGACCGGCGAGGTCTACGAGACCGAGGCTTACTTCCCCACGTGGATCAACAAGGAGACCGCTCCGCACGTCAAGGCCCTCGTCGACGCCCATAAGGCCATGTTCGGTGACGAGCGCATCGGCTGCGAGCCCAGCATGGACAAGCGCACCGGTCGTCCGCTGTGCGACAAGTGGACCTTCTCCACGAACTGCGTCTCCATCCAGGGCCGCTATGGCATCCCCTGCGTGGGCTTTGGCCCGGGTGCCGAGTCTCAGGCTCACGCTCCCAACGAGGTCACCTACAAGGACGACCTGGTCACCGCTGCCGCCATGTACGTGGCTGCCCTGAACCTCTACGATCCGAGCCAGGCCGATGGCGACGCCACCGTGTTCCGCGCCGGTCTGACCAACAACAAGATCGACTAGTCCCATTCCTCGATTTTGTTGAGCCGGGGGCCGCTTGTGTCCCCGGCACCCCCTGTTGACTTGGGGCCCGCGGTCGTTATCTCCCATGCTTCCTCAACGGTGGCGGGTCCTCGTCATGGTGCTCTGCATGTTCTAGCCACACGCGCATGCCGGAGCACATCTACTCATTGCGATCGTTTCATCTTTAGAAAGGATATTTACATGGACGCTAAGTTTACCGAACTCGTCGAGCAGCTGAACGGCCTCGATTTTAAGGGTATGTACGGCAGCGACTTCCTGCACACCTGGGACAAGACCACCGACGAGCTCAAGGCTCTCTACATCGTCGCCGACGCCCTGCGCGAGCTGCGTGAGAACAACGTTTCGTCCAAGATCTTCGACTCCGGTCTTGCCGTCTCTCTGTTCCGCGACAACTCCACCCGTACGCGCTTCTCCTTCTCTAAGGCTGCCAACCTGCTCGGCCTTGAGCTGCAGGACCTGGACGAGAAGAAGTCCCAGATCGCTCACGGCGAGACCGTCCGCGAGACCGCTACCATGATCTCCTTCATGGCCGACGTCATCGGCATCCGCGACGACATGTACATCGGCAAGGGCGACGCCTACATGGCCGAGGTCTCTGAGTCTGTCCAGCAGGCTTACGAGGACGGCGTTCTGGATCACCGTCCCACGCTCATCTCCCTGCAGTCTGACTCCGATCACCCCACGCAGTCCTCTGCCGACATGCTCTACCTCATCAACGAGTTTGGCGGCCTTGAGAACCTCAAGGGCAAGAAGGTTGCCGTCACCTGGGCCTATTCGCCCTCTTACGGCAAGCCGCTGTCCTGCCCGCAGTCGCTGATCAGCCTGCTGCCCCGCTTTGGCATGGACGTCACCCTGGCTCACCCCGAGGGCTACGACCTCATGCCCGAGGTCGTCGAGCGCGCCAAGGGCTACGCCGCCGAGTCCGGCACCACCTTTAAGCAGGTCAACACCATGGCCGAGGCCTTCGAGGGCGCCGACATCGTGATCCCCAAGAGCTGGGCTCCGTTTGCCGCCATGGAGAAGCGTACCAACCTGTACGCCGAGGGCGACGACGCCGGCATCGCAGCGCTCGAGAAGGAGCTGCTCGCCCAGAACGCTACCCATCAGGACTGGTGCTCCACGACCGAGCTCATGGAGAAGACTGCCAACGGCCAGGACACCATCTTTATGCACCCGCTGCCCGCCGACATCTCCGGTGTCTCCTGCGAGCACGGCGAGGTCAACGCCGACGTCTTCGATATGCACCGCGTGGGCATGTACAAGGAGGCCAGCTACAAGCCGTACGCCATCGCAGCCATGATGTTCCTGCAGAAGGTTGCCGATCCCGCCGCTACCCTCAAGGCCCTCGACGAGCGCAACACCGCCCGTTGGTTCCAGGCCTAAAGCCGGGTTGAGGTAAGCCATGTAAAGGGGGCGCTCTGCCAACCGGCGGGGTGCCCCTTTTTTGCATCGCGGACGTGCGGGATAAGCGCTTTCGATGTGGATGCCCGCGACACGAGTTATGGGTACGATGGTTTCAGGGGAGGTATCACCATGAAACTCGGTTGCGTCATTATGGCTTCGGGCGAGGGCAAGCGGTTTGGCTCTAACAAGATGCTTGCCGATATCTATGGCGAGCCGCTGATTGCCCGGACCATCGATTCGGTTCCCCGGGGCTTTGACGTTGTGGTTTCGACGCGTTGGCCCGAGGTCGCTCAGATTTGCGAGGACAAGCATTGCCCGTGTGTGCTGCACGATGGCGAGCTGCGCAGCGAAAGCGTCCGTGTGGGGCTTTCGTGGGGGGCGAGCCGCGGCTGGAAGGGTTGCCTCTTTTTGCCGGGCGACCAGCCGCTTGTGAGTTCGGATTCTTTTGAGGCTATGGTTCGTGCATTTGACGAGCGTGGCCGCAAGCGTCCGGTGCGTCTTGCGTGCAACGGTGAGCCTTCGAGCCCGGTGCTCTTTCCGGCGGAACTGTTCGATGCACTTATGTGTCTTGAGGGCAAGGACGGTGGCGGTTCGATCCTCAAGGACCGTATCGACGTGGTGCTGGTCGATGCGCGTGCTTACGAACTGTGGGACGTCGATACCGTCAAGGGACAGCGACGCATAACGGAGCATATCGCCGCCTGCTCGTATTTTAATCGCGTGGCCAACTGCATCAACCAATAAGGAGCAATTATGATCATCATCAAAAACGGTGCGCTCGTGACGCCCCAGGGGCTTCGCCGCGCCGATCTTGCCATGGATGGCGATAAGATCGTGCGGATCGCCGCGGCGATTGAGCCGGGCGCCGACGATACTGTCGAGGATGCCGCGGGCTGCTGGGTGTTTCCCGGCTTTATCGATGGCCACACGCACATGCAGTGCTGGACCGGCATGGACTGGACGGCCGATAGCTTTGAGACCGGTACGCGTGCGGCTGCCTGCGGCGGCACGACGACCATTGTGGACTACGCCACGGCCGATCGCGGCGTGACCATGCCCGATGCCTTGGCCGAGTGGCATCGCCGCGCCGACGGAACCTGCACGGCCAACTACGCTTTTCATATGGCACTCGCCGAGTGGAACGAGCGCAATCGCGCCGACCTTTCGGCCATGCGCGAGGCGGGCGTATCGTCGTTCAAGACCTACTTTGCCTACGATCATCTGCGCCTGGACGATGCCGAGACGCTCGAGGTGCTGGAGGAGCTCAAGCGTATTGGCGGCATATTGTGCGTGCATTGCGAGAACGGCACGTTGGTGAATGAACTGCAGAAGCGCGTGTACGAGCAGGGGATTCATGGACCCGAGGGCCATGCACTCAGCCGTCCGGATGTGTGCGAGGCCGAGGCCGTGAGCCGTCTGCTATATCTGGCGCACCTGGCCGGCGACGCACCGGTCAACGTGGTGCACCTTTCGACCAAGCTGGGGCTTGAGGCTATCCGTGCCGCCAAGGCGCGCGGGCAGAAGAACATCTATGTCGAGACCTGCCCTCAGTATCTGATGCTCGACGATACGTGCTACTTGGAGCAGGGCGAGGACGGCTTTGCGGGTGCCAAGTATGTGATGAGCCCGCCGCTGCGCCATGCGGGTGACCGTGCGGCACTGCGCGAGGCGCTTGTGGCCGGCGAGATCGATACGATTGCGACCGACCACTGCAGCTTTAACCTGCACGGGCAAAAGGACCGCGGGCGCGACGACTTCCGCGCGATTCCCAACGGCGGACCCGGTGTGGAGCATCGCCCCGTCGCGATCGCTACGAGCTTTGAGGGACAGCTGGGCCCCGAGGATCTGTGCCGCCTGATGAGCGAGAACCCGGCGCGCGTCTTTGGCATGTATCCGCACAAGGGCTGTCTTGCCGAGGGCGCCGATGCCGACGTGTGCGTGTGGGATCCCCAGGCGCGCTGGACGATTAGCGCCGCGACGCAGCATCAGGCCGTGGACTACACGCCGCTCGAGGGCTTTGAGGCGCACGGCCGTGCCAAGGCTGTGTTTGTGAACGGCGTGCTGGCGGCACGCGACGGCGAGCCTACGGGAGCTCAGCCCGGTCGCTACGTGCCCCGCTAATAGGGCTACTCCTGGAGGCTGGTGGCGACGATGGGGCGGTCGAGAGCTGCCTCGAAGCGGTCGGCCATCGTGGGGTCGCTGAGCGTGTCGACTTGGTTGAGCATGACGCGTGCGGTGCTGAGCTTCAGCGCCTGCATCTCGGCATTGAGCACCTGGGCGACGCGCTCGGGCGTGGCGATGTCGGTGAGCTCGCAGCCGCAACGTTCGCAAAAGAGCTCGGGGCGGTGGGCGGCTTCGTTGATGGGCTTGCCGAGCCCCGAGGCGCCGACGACCCAGACAACGTTTGCCGTGGCGGCGGGAATTACCGGCTCCCAGGCGGCGTGGGCCTTGAG
The DNA here is from genome assembly GCA_902482035.1 of uncultured Collinsella sp. Classification (GTDB taxonomy): domain Bacteria; phylum Actinomycetota; class Coriobacteriia; order Coriobacteriales; family Coriobacteriaceae; genus Collinsella. Next base: position 19,867 of record CABSYW010000017.1, read on the forward strand.
CGGGAGCCGCTTGCTGCCGTCCGCCTCAGCCAAGACGTGGCTAAAGCGCTGCGCCAGCTCGCCGAGTGGCTCGGCGGGGGCGGAGAGCTTGCCTGTCTCTGGGTCCAAAACACCCGCCTGGCAGATGCTTCCGCGGACAAGCCCCGCGCAGGCCTCGCAGGTGCAGCCTGGGGTGTGTAAGGCGCCCGGCTTCCAAGGCGCGGCGTCCAGGCGACGGCTCGATCCGTCCCATGGCACGCCGGCGACGGGAAACATATGCGTGGTGGTGCAGAGGAGTACGCGGCCGCCAGCGCGCATAAGCTCAAGGCCGAGCGTCTTTAGCAAGGTCGACTTGCCGCCGCTGCCGATAATCGCGGTAATGCCCGGCTCGATCCTGAGCGCCGAGGCAAGATTGCCGCTAACCGTTTCCATCTGTTCACCGCCGTATAATACTGTGATAATAAATAATCATCAGAGTAGCGGTCGAACCGCTTTTGCTCTGCTCAAACCGTAGCACAGGGAGGTGCCCCGGGAATGCTCGTTTATGTTCGCGGCGCCGGCGATATCGCCACGGGCGTCGCCGCCCGTTTGGTACGCGCTGGCGTGTCGGTCGTTATGGCCGATATCGCGGTTCCCACGTGCATCCGCCGCACAATCAGTTTTTGCGAGGCCATTCGCCTGGGCGAGGTCCAGGTCGAGGGCATTCGCGCTCGCTTGGCGCAGACGCCGGCAGAGGCGCTCGAGATTACCCAAGCGGGGGATGTTGCCGTCGTGGTGGACCCTCAGGCCAAGATGCTCGACGAACTGAAACCTGCTGCCGTGGTCGACGCGATACTGGCCAAGCGCAACTTGGGCACCACGCGCGATATGGCGCCTGTCGTCATCGCCGTGGGGCCGGGCTTTACCGCGCCGGTCGATTGCGACGCCGTGGTCGAGACCATGCGCGGTCATTTCCTCGGCCGCGTCATCACCCAGGGGTCGCCTCAGCCCAATACGGGCGTGCCGGGCATTATCGCCGGTTATGGCAAGGAGCGCGTTATCCACAGCCCCGCCGCCGGCGTGTTTAGGTCCGACCGCACCATCGGCGACATCGTGAGTGCCGGCGACGTGATCGGGTATGCGGGTTATACTCCCATGGTCACGCAGGTTGACGGCTGCTTGCGCGGCCTTTTGGCCGACGGCGTTCAAGTGACCGAAGGCTTTAAATGTGCCGACGTCGACCCGCGCGGCGATGCCAGCTATATCAACTATATTTCGGACAAGGCGACGTCGGTCGGTGGCGGCGTGCTCGAGGCGCTCGCCATGCTCACCGGTGTATTCCAGGGATAGGAAATTGCAATGGAAAAGCTCGATGTGGTGAATGCTGCGCTTGGCGCTCTGAAGGCTGGTAAGACGTGCGAGCTGGTGGTAGTTGCCGGCACGGCAGGGTCATCGCCGCGCGGCGTGGGCGCCTGGATGGCCGTCTTTGCCGATGGCAGCCAAGCAGGTACCATCGGCGGCGGCAAGATCGAGCTCTTTGCGCTGAACGAGGCGCGCGAGCTGCTGGCCGCAGGGCAATCGCGTCTGGTCCGCTACACCATGGGCGGCGAGAACTCCGATACCGGCATGATCTGCGGCGGAGCCATCTGCCTGTGCTATCTGCACCTGGATGTATCGCAGGCGCCGTTGTTCCAGTCGATTGCCGATGTCTTGGCGTATCGACGCATCGGCGACTTCGTCATCGACTTTGAACCGTTTGTCGCAAACGCACTCGAAGGCGATGTGGCCGAGTACCATGGCGGGGCATCGCGCCATACCATTGCCGGCTGCCCCGAGCTTTCGCTGGTGGAGGAGGGGAGTAAGGTCACCTACACCAACGCCGCCTCCGAGATTCCCCCGGCGCACATCGAGACACTCTGCCCCGAGGGCCTGACCTACATCTTTGGCTGCGGACACGTGGGCGCCGCGACGGCGCGCGTACTCACGGCGGCGGGCTTTGCCGTTGTGGCGTGCGATGACCGCCCCGGCACGCTGACGCCCGAATGGGTGCCCTGTGTCTACGATCGTCGCCTGGTCGATTACAAGAACCTGAGCGAGCTGTGTCCCATCGGTCCGCGCGACTTGGTGGTCGTGGCCACAGCAGGCCACAAGTCCGATATCGACGTGGTAATCCAGGCCATGCGCGCCAAGCCCGCCTACCTGGGCTGCCTGGGCTCGCGCCGCAAGACGGCCTTTGTGCGCGCCCGCCTGGAGCAGGAGGGCTTTACGCAGGACCAGATTGACGAGCTGCACCTGCCGATCGGCGTTGCCATTCAGGCCGAGGACCCCGAGGAGATCGCCATCTCCATCGCCGCCGAGATGATTCACCTGCGCCGCACCAAGCTCGTCCCCCGCAAGCGCTAGTCGCATCCCCATATATGAGTTGCGGTGAAATACGGACTGTTTAAGCCTGTTAAGCCATCAAACAGTCCCTATTTCACCGCAACTGCCATTTTCCTCCGTCCCCTAGGGATCAATATGTGCGGGGGAGTTGTGGAGTTGTGCAGGCAGACGAGGTTTTTCTGGAAATACGCTCTCGATGCGCGTATAGTACCGATTGTTTTGTCGGCTCCTGCTGTGTCGAGTCCAAACCGCGAAATGCCATGAGCGGCGCGGATGCAGTCAGGAGGCACGAGGACAACCCATCGTGGCCACGCCCCGTGCTTAAAACCCCAAGAAGGAGTGAACAATGGCAGAAGAGAAGTATGTGCCGCGTCTGAAGACCAAGTACAACAACGAGGTTAAGCAGCAGCTTCAGGACAAGTTCCAGTACGAGAACGTCATGATGATCCCCAAGTTTGAGAAGATCGTCGTAAACATGGGTGTCGGCGAGGCCGCTACCGATTCCAAGGCCATCGACGGTGCCGTGCGCGACCTGCGCGCCATCACCGGCCAGCAGCCGATGATCACCCGTGCCCGCAAGTCCATCGCTACCTTCCGCCTGCGCGCTGGTATGCCGATCGGCTGCAAGGTTACCCTGCGTGGCGACCGTATGTGGGAGTTCTTCGATCGTCTGACCTCTGTCGCAATCCCCCGTATCCGCGACTTCCGCGGCATCTCCGCCAAGAGCTTCGACGGCCGTGGTAACTTCTCCATGGGCGTCACCGAGCAGCTCATCTTCCCCGAGATCGACTTCGACTCCGTCGATCACCAGCGTGGTATGGACATCACTTTCGTGACCACCGCCAACACCGATGAGGAGGCCAAGGCCCTTCTGGACGCCTTCGGTTTCCCGTTCAAGAAATAGGTTCACCTGCCCTATGAGCGCCGTTCCCAGAAGGGGGCGGCGCTTGGGGCGAACAATACTCTATGTGAGGAGGATATAAGTGGCTAAGACATCGATGATCGTCAAGTGCAATCGCAAGCAGAAGTTCTCTACTCGTGAGTACACGCGCTGCCAGCGCTGCGGCCGTCCGCACTCTGTGTACCGCAAGTTCGGCCTGTGCCGTGTCTGCTTCCGCGAGCTTGCACTCAAGGGCGAGCTTCCCGGCGTTAAGAAGGCCAGCTGGTAAGTCACTACCAGCGTTTCAAGCATCAGTTTGGAACAGGGAAAACGCGCTAAAAAGGCTTTGCCGTTAAGGGCGGCGAAGAACCAAGAGCACGTGTTCATCAAGAACGAAGGAGAATCTGTATGAACCTTACAGACCCGATCGCAGATATGCTTACGCGCATCCGTAACGCTAACTCTGTGAACAAGGCCACGGTCTCCATGCCGAGCAGCAAGAAGCTCGTCGAGATCGCTCGTGTTCTGCACGAGGAGGGCTACATCGAGGGCTACGATGTCGAGGACACCGTTCCCCAGAAGACTCTGCACATCACGCTTAAGTATGGTCCCAAGAAGGCTAAGGTCATCAACGGCATCCGCCGCATTTCCAAGCCGGGCCTGCGTAAGTACACCGGCGTTGCCGACATGCCCCGCGTCCGCGGTGGCCTTGGTACCGCCATCATTTCCACCAGCCATGGCGTCATGACCGACCGCGATGCTCGCAAGCACAACGTCGGCGGCGAGATCATCGCTTACGTCTGGTAATTCGCTCGGTAGGTAGAAGGAAAGGAGATCACCGTGTCTCGTATCGGTAATAAGCCTGTCCAGATTCCCGCCGGAGTCGAAGTGGCAGTCAACGGCAACAACGTTGTCGTCAAGGGCCCCAAGGGCCAGCTCGAGCTCGATGTCTTTGAGAAGCTCGCTATCAACGTCGAGGACAACGTCCTCACCGTTTCCCGTCCCGACGACGAGCGTGAGACCCGTGCCCGCCACGGCCTCACCCGCGCCCTCATCCACAACATGGTTGTTGGCGTTTCCGAGGGCTTCGAGAAGAAGCTCGAGCTCGCCGGCGTCGGTTACCGCGTGCAGCAGAAGGGCAAGAACCTCGAGTTCTCCCTGGGCTTCTCGCACCCCGTGATCGTCGAGGCTCCCGAGGGCATCACCTTCGAGGTTCCCGACAACACCCACGTGAACGTCAAGGGTATCAACAAGCAGCAGGTCGGTCAGATCGCCGCTGAGATTCGCGGCCATCGTCCTCCCGAGCCTTACAAGGGCAAGGGTATCCACTATGTCGGCGAGCACATCCGCCGCAAGCTGGGTAAGGCCGCCAAGTAGTCGTAACCGACTTACTCGCATAAGACCAGCACCCCGTTAGGTGCTGGCAAGATCAACCTTTTTAGGAGTTTACGTATGAACAAGCATAAGGCGAAGCTGGAAGGCCTCAAGCGTCGTCAGCGTCGTGTTCGCGGCAAGGTCTCGGGTACCGCCGAGCGTCCGCGTCTTCGCGTGACCCGTACCAACGCCAATATCTATGCCCAGATCATCGACGACAGCAAGGGCTCCAGCCTGACGCTCGTCTCTGCCTCGACCCTCGAGGCCGAGTTCAAGGGCACCCACACCTCGAACAAGGAGGCTGCGGAGAAGGTCGGTCAGCTCGTTGGCAAGCGTGCCATCGAGGCCGGCATCACCAAGGTCGCTTTCGATCGTGGTGGCCGTATCTACCATGGCCGCGTCAAGGCCCTCGCCGACGGTGCTCGTGCCGCCGGTCTCGAGTTCTAGGAGGTATGTAGCACATGGCTCGTAATCAGAAGCAGCAGCGCGAGGCCTCCGAGTTCGAGGAGCGCGTCGTTTACATCAACCGCGTGTCGAAGACCGTCAAGGGCGGTCGTCGCATGAGCCTCGTCGCTCTCGTCGTCGTTGGCGACGGCAAGGGCAACGTCGGCGTTGGCATGGGCAAGTCCGCTGAGGTGCCCATGGCCATCTCCAAGGCGTCTCTCGATGCCAAGAAGAACATGTTCCACGTGCCGGTGACCGATCAGGGCACCATTCCGCACGAGGTTCTCGGCCACTTTGGTGCCGGCCGCATCATCATCAAGCCCGCTGTCGAGGGTACCGGCGTTATCGCCGGCGGCGCCGTGCGTCCCCTCTTTGAGCTTGCTGGCATCAAGAACGTCCTGTCCAAGTCCCTCGGTACCGACAACGGCCTCAACATCATCAAGGCTGCCGTCGAGGGCCTCAAGGAGCTCTCCAGCCCTGAGGACGTCGCGGCTCGCCGTGGCCTGACGGTCTCCGAGATGTTCGTCGGTAAGGAGAACTAAGCATGGCTGACACCATCAAGATCAAGCAGGTCCGCAGCACCAACGGTTGCAAGCAGGACCAGGTCCGTACTGTCCGTGCCCTCGGTCTCCACAGGATCCGCGAGGTTCGCGAGATTGCTGACAACGAGTCCGTCCGCGGCATGATCTTCAAGGTCAAGCACCTTGTCGAGATTGTAGAGGAGTAGCAAATGCAGCTTCACGATCTTACTCCCGCGCCCGGTTCCACCAAGAACCGTAAGCGCGTCGGCCGTGGCAATTCTTCGGGTCACGGCACCACTTCTGGCCGCGGCCAGAAGGGCCAGGGTTCCCGCTCTGGCGGCACCAAGGGTGCCGGCTTCGAGGGTGGCCAGACTCCGCTGGCTATGCGCCTGCCCAAGCTTCCGGGCTTCCGCAACCCCCGTCGTATCGAGTACACCGCTGTTAACGTTGAGCGTCTCGAGCGTAAGTTCGAGGATGGCGCTGTGATCGACGGTGCCGCTCTTAAGGCCGCTCGCATCACCAAGAGCGAGTTCGAGCCCGTCAAGGTGCTCGGCAATGGTGAGCTCACCAAGAAGTTCACGGTCAAGGTCGACAAGGTCAGCGCTTCTGCGCAGGCCAAGATCGAGGCCGCCGGCGGAAAGGTCGAGCTGCCGTGCTAAATGGTCTTAAGAATGCTTTCCGCATCAAAGAATTGCGCGAAAAGATTCTTTTTACCATAGCTATGCTCGTCGTGTACCGCATTGGTGCGCACGTTCCTGTGCCCGGCATTCCCTTCCAGGGGATGCTGGGCCTTTTCTCGACCGATAACAATTCGGTCGCCGCAGGTGCTATGGCCCTCCTGAATCTTTTCTCTGGCGGCGCGTTGAGCTATGTGTCGGTGTTTTCGCTGGGCATCATGCCTTACATCACCAGCTCGATCATCCTCCAGATGCTCCAGGCCGTCGTGCCTTCCCTGCATGAGCTTGCCCGCGAGGGCGAGGTTGGTCAGACCAAGATTACGCAGTATTCGCGTTACCTCACCCTGGCTCTGGCAATCCTCAACTCCGTGGGTTACCTCTTCCTCTTTAAGAGCTTCGGCATCAGCTTTAATGGCGCCGGCGCTCCCGAGATCATCTTTGACTTCATGATCGTCGGTACGCTCACCGCGGGCGCCATGCTGATCATGTGGATTGGTGAGCTCATCACCCAGCGCGGTATCGGCAATGGCATGTCGCTGATCATCTTTGCGAACATCATGGCCGGTCTGCCGCAGGCTATCTTCTCCAGCACCGAGGGCAATGCCGGTGGCATCATCACCATGGTGATCATCTGCGCCATCATCCTGCTGGTTATTCCGCTGATTGTTTTCCTTGAGCGCGGCCAACGCCGCATCCCGGTCTCCTACGCCAAACGCGTCGTTGGCCGTCGCATGATGGGTGGCCAGACCACCTACCTGCCCATCAAGGTCAACACCGCGGGTGTCGTGCCGATCATCTTCGCTTCGGCGCTGCTGTACTTCCCGGCTCAGATTGCCGTGTTCTTCCCCGGCATCGGCTGGATTCAGGCAGTTGCCTCTGCGCTTTCGACCGGTTGGCTCAACTGGGTGCTTAATGTTGTCCTCATCGTGTTCTTCGCGTACTTCTACACCTCCATGGTGTTCAACCCCGATGACACCGCCGACAACCTTAAGAAGCAGGGCGGCTTTATTCCGGGCGTTCGTCCGGGTAGGGCTACCGCGGCCTACATCAAGAACGCGCTCAACAAGATTACGCTTCCCAGCGCTGTCTTTTTGGCGCTCATCGCCATCGTGCCTTCGATCATCTTCTCCTTCACGGGTAACCATCTGATTCAGGCATTTGGTGGCACGTCCATCCTCATCATGGTCGGCGTCGTGCTCGACACGGTCGATAAGCTCGAAGGCCAGATCAAGATGTATGATTACGATGGATTCTTTAAATAGGCTAGAGGAGGATTGCTCATGAACCTCGTATTGCTCGGAGCTCCGGGTGCCGGTAAGGGCACCGTCGCACAGGAGCTCGTCGCCGAGTTTGGCGTCGCTCACATTTCCACGGGCGACCTGCTGCGTGCTGCCGTCAAGGGTGGCACCGAGCTTGGTATTCAGGCTAAGAAGTACATGGACGCTGGCGAGCTCGTTCCCGACCAGCTCGTGATCGACCTTGTCAAGGAGCGCCTTGCTGCCGATGACGCCCAGCAGGGCTTCATCCTCGACGGCTTCCCGCGCAACACCGCCCAGGCTGTGACGCTCGATTCCGAGCTCTCCGCTATGGGTCGCGAGATCGACTGCGCCCTTCTGGTCGACGTGGCCCCCGAGGTCATCATCGATCGTCTGTCTTCGCGTCGCACCTGCCGCGCCTGCGGTTACACCGGCACCGCTGCCGATGCCACCTGCCCCAAGTGCGGCGGCGAGATGTATCAGCGCGACGACGACAAGCCCGAGACCATCAAGAACCGTCTCGACGTCTACGAGAAGTCCACGAGCCCGCTCGTCGACTACTATCGTGGCCAGGGTCTGCTCAAGTCGGTCAACGGTGACCAGGCTCGCGAGACCGTGTACGGGGATGTCAAAGAGGCTCTCGGTCTATGATCAAGATTAAGTCTGCAACGCAAATCGAGCAGATGAAGAAGGCAGGAGCGCTATCTAAGATGGCGCTCCGCCACGTTGGAGCCATGGTGCGCCCCGGCGTTTCGACCTTTGAGCTCGATCAGCTCGCGGAGCAGATTATCCGCATGCATGGCGGCACCCCGGCCTTTAAGGGTTACGGCGGGTTCCCCGGTACCATTTGCGCATCGATTAACGATGCCGTGGTCCACGGTATTCCCAACCCCGACATGATCCTGCGCGATGGCGATATCATCTCCATCGATACGGGAGCCGTTGTCGACGGTTGGGTTGGCGATAACGCTTGGACGTTTTTCGTCGGCACCCCTACGCCCGAGGCCAAGGCCCTGTGCGAGGTCACGCGCGATTGCCTTAAGGCTGCCATCGAGCAGGCTATTCCCGGTAACCATATCGGGGACGTCGGTTATGCCGTTCAGTCTCTCGCCGAGTCTCACGGTTACGGCGTGCTTCGCGACTATGTGGGCCATGGCATTGGCCGTGTGATGCACGAGGACCCCAACGTTCCTAACTATGGAAAGAAGGGGAGAGGCGTTCGCCTCCAGGCTGGCATGGTCATTGCCATCGAGCCGATGGTTACGATGGGTTCCAACCATGTGAGCACGGGCTCCGACGGTTGGATCGTCACGACCAACGACCACCTGCCCGCCGCGCACTACGAGAACACCGTCGCCATTACCAATGACGGACCGGTGATTCTCACCACGGATGCCCAAGGTGCTTGGTGTTCCTTGCAAGGCGGTGAAATGTAAAAGTCGCCGCCCCCTGATGCCCAACCTCGCCTTTCAATTTCGAAGGCATGACCCCAAGGTCTATGCCTTCTCATTTCAAGGCGATCTTGGGTATCAGGGAACGGCTTTGTTTTACATTTCAAATGTAACAAGTTCCGCTTAGTTGTGGAGCCATTACGAAGATATTACGATACGTGCATGCGTATTGTAGAATACTCAATCGCTGTCGTTTTCTAGAGAAAGATGATTGCTTGTGAAGAAGGAAGACGCAATTGAGCTCGAGGGTACGGTAAAGGAACCGCTGCCCAACGCCATGTTTAAGGTCGAGCTCGAGAACGGTCATTCGGTTCTGTGCAACATTTCTGGCAAGATCCGAATGAATTACATCCGTATTCTCCCCGGTGACAGGGTTGTCGTGGAGCTTTCCCCGTACGACCTGACCCGCGGCCGCATCACCTATCGCTACAAATAGCGGCACGCATACACGCACTCCATTTCCGGCTGCAGGCTTAGCTCAACCTACGGTCGGATTGTGTGTGAAGACCAGCCATAGTTTTAAACGCCTGCGGCTGGGCGAGTAGATAGTAGGGAAGTAGTTTGAGCGCTACCGAAAGGAAGAACGATGAAGGTACGTCCTTCGGTCAAGAAGATGTGCGATAAGTGCAAAATCATTAGGCGCCATGGCAAGGTCCTCGTCATTTGCGAGAACCCCCGTCATAAGCAGCGTCAGGGTTAAGAGAGGAGACTACGTTGGCCCGTATTAATGGTGTCGACCTCCCGCGTGAGAAGCGCGTTGAGATCGGTCTGACCTACATTTACGGCATCGGCCGCACCACTGCGACGAAGATCTGCGTCGAGTGCAACGTTAACGTGGATACGCGTGTTAAGGACCTCACCGAGGATGAGGTTAACGCCATCCGTGATTATATCGATAAGAACCAGATCATGGTTGAGGGCGACCTCCGCCGTGAGCGCAACCAGAACGTCAAGCGCCTTATGGACATCGGCTGCAACCGCGGCCTTCGTCACCGCAAGGGCCTCCCGGTCCGCGGCCAGCGCACCCACACTAACGCTCGTACCCGCAAGGGCCCGAAGCGTCAGATCGGTGCTAAGAAGAAGAAATAAGGAGCGCTAGATAGATGGCTACTGCTAAGAAGAACGTTCGCGCTGCCCGTCTGAAGCGCGCGGACCGTAAGAACATTTCCGTGGGCCAGGCTCACATCCGTTCTACGTTCAACAACACGATCGTTTCGATCACCGATCCCCAGGGCAACGTCATTTCCTGGAAGTCGGCTGGCCAGGTGGGCTTCAAGGGCTCCCGTAAGTCCACGCCGTTCGCTGCCCAGATGGCTGCCGAGGCTGCTGCCAAGCAGGCCATGGAGCACGGTATGAAGAAGGTTTCCGTCTTCGTCAAGGGCCCCGGCTCCGGTCGTGAGACCGCCATTCGCTCCCTCCAGGCTGCTGGCCTCGAGGTCTCGAGCATCCAGGACAAGACCCCCATTCCGCACAACGGCTGCCGCCCCAAGAAGCGTCGCCGCGTGTAACTGAAAGGATCGTATCAATATGGCAATCGACAGGACTCCTGTTCTTAAGCGCTGCCGTCAGCTCGGGATCGATCCCGCTGAGCTCGGTTACAGCAGCAAGAAGGAATCTATCCGTCAGCCCAAGCGCCGTCGCAAGGAATCTGAGTACGGCATGCAGCTGCGCGAGAAGCAGAAGGTCAAGTTCATCTATGGCGTTCTGGAGAAGCAGTTCCACGGCTACTTCAACAAGGCCCGTAAGATGAACGGCGTCACCGGTGAGAACCTCATGATCATCCTTGAGTCTCGCCTTGACAACGTCGTCTTCCGTCTTGGCTTCGCCCGCACCCGCAAAGAGGCTCGTCAGTCCGTCCGTCACGGTCACTTCACCGTGAACGGCAAGCGCGTGGATATTCCGTCCTACCGCGTCAAGGCCGGCGACGTCGTCGCTGTCGGCGAGAAGTTCCGTGACCTCCTCCCCATCAAGGAGGCTCTGATTTCCTCCGAGCGCTTTGAGGTCCCTGGCTGGCTCGAGGTCGATATCGAGAAGCTGTCTGGTAACGTGCTCGCTCTGCCGACGCGTGAGCAGATCAGCGGTGATATCAACGAGCAGCTCATCGTCGAGCTCTACTCTAAGTAGTCCATCCGGGCTGCTGAGGCTGGAGGTAATACATGTCAGAATTCATTAGGCCTCAGGTTCAGGTCGAAGAGATCAACGAGACGTCTGCTCGTGTCTCCGTCGAGCCGCTCGAGCGTGGCTACGGCGATACGCTGGGTAACTCCCTTCGTCGCGTACTTCTGTCCTCGCTCGAGGGTGCCGCCGTCGAGGCTATTCAGATCGATGGTGCGCAGCACGAGTTCATGACCATCCCTAACATGGTCGAGGATGTCACCGACATCGTCCTGAATGTCAAGGGTCTTGTCTTCAGGGCTCTCGGCACGACCGACGAGGCGACCGCCACCATTTCTGTTGACGGCCCCTGCGAGGTCACCGGTGCGGACTTCTTTATTCCGTCCGAGTTTGAGCTGGTCAACCCCGAGCAGCACATCGCTACGCTTACCGAGGGTGGCCATCTCACCATGAGCATGCGCATCGGCTATGGCCGCGGCTATGTCTCTGGCGAGGCTAACAAGCGCGACAACGATCCCATCGGTGTGATCCACGTCGACTCGCTGTACTCGCCGGTGTCCCGTTGCGCCAAGCTCGTTGAGGCTTGCCGTGTCGGTCAGCACACCGACTACGACCGCCTTGTCCTCGAGATCGAGACCAACGGCTCCATCGCTCCGCGCGACGCCGTGGTCCAGGCTGCCAATATCATCAACCAGCATATGGCTGCCTTTATGAACCTTGCCGAGACCCCCGAGGTCGAGGAGGAGGCTTCGATCTTCGCTCCCGAGGTCACCAACGACAACGCCGAGCTGGACAAGCAGATCGAGGATCTGGACCTTTCCGTCCGTTCCTACAACTGCCTTAAGCGCGCCAGCATTCACTCGGTCCGCCAGCTCGTTGAGTTCTCGGAGAACGATCTGCTTAACATCCGTAACTTCGGTGTTAAGTCGATCGAGGAAGTGAAGGACAAGCTTGAGTCCATGGGCCTGAGCCTGAAGGCTTAATGCTTCGCATATTTGAGGAGAAACTAGACCATGCGTCACAACGTTAAGAAGGGCCTGAAGCTCGGCACCGATGCGAGCCACACCAAGGCCATGAAGAAGAGCCTGGCCAAGGCCCTCTTCGAGAACGACCGCATCAAGACCACCGAGACCCGCGCTAAGGCGCTGCGTTCGGTCGTCGATCCGATCATCACCTGGGCCAAGAAGGGCGACCTGCACTCTCGTCGTCTGGCCATCGCCAAGCTCGGCGATAAGCAGCTCGTTGCCGAGATCTTCGACAAGGCTGCCCAGGGCATGTGGCAGGACCGCAACGGCGGTTACACCCGCATCATGAAGCTCGGCAACCGTAAGGGCGACAACGCTCCTATCGTTATCATGGAGCTCGTCACCGAGCCTTGCACGCCTAAGGCCAAGAAGGCTGCTCCGGTCCCCAAGAAGGCCGCTGCTCCCAAGAAGGTCGAGGCCGTCGAGGAGGCTCCTGCTGAGGAGACCGCTGAGTAGACAATCCGTCTGCATAGGCTATATTCGAGGGGTACGTTCGCGTACCCCTCTTTTTTTGTCGCGATACCGTTGATTGTTTGTTGGGAGCGCCCATGACCGCGCCGTCTGATTTCAATTCGATTCCTGAGCTCGATGCCACGCTTGTATTCTGTGTTGCCTATGATGGCTCGTCCTATAGCGGATTTGCCGAGCAGCCGGGCCAGACGACCGTTGCGGGCGAGTTGCGCCGCGCTATCGAGACGCTGCTGCGCCGCCCGATCGATCTGACGTGTGCGGGTCGTACCGATGCCGGCGTGCATGCGGTGGCCCAGTACATTAGCGTGCCCGTAACGGACGCTGAGCTTGCTCTGACGCGCCGTAGGTGGCTGAGGGCTATGGATGCGCTCCTGCCCAAAGATATCGCCATAAACGAGGTCTACAAGGCCCGTAGGGGCTTTTCTGCCCGCTTTGACGCGCGGTCCCGTACGTATACGTACCGTATTGCCGATCGCGATGCGCGCCCCGTGCTCTCGCGCGGTGCGGTGTGGTGGCATCGCTATCCCCTCGACGTCGATGCGATGGCGGCCGCCTGCCCTGCGCTTTTGGGCGAGCAGGACTTTAAGAGCTTTTGCAAGGTTGCCTCTGCTGTGGGCAAGCCCACGCACCGCTGCGTGATGCGTGCGGAGTTTGGCCACGAGGTCGCTTTTGGCGAGGATATCCTGACCTTCACTATCGAGGGCAATGCGTTTTTGCACTCGATGGTGCGTACCATTGTAGGAACGCTCGTGGAGATTGGCATGCATCGTCGCGATCCCCAGTGGATGCGCGAGGTTATTGACGCCCGTGACCGAACCGCTGCGGGTCCCACGGCGCCTGCCTGCGGCCTTACGTTTATGGGTGTGGATTACGGCCCCGACGAGCTTGTCGTTCTCGACTAGGGGAGTGCTCGGCGCGTCTGTGCCTTGCACATACTATGTGTGAGCTGCGCGTGTGCAACATCTGTTCTTGGCGTGCAACATGTTAGGCGGCTCGTTGCTTTTATAGCTCGGGTGTACCATGAACGACAGTTTGATTTGGTGCTATCGAGAGGATGGAAAACTTGGTTCGACGTTGTTCGCATCCGCGACTTTCGGTGATCCTTGTGGTAGAAGGTTCGCCCAGCTATGCGATGCGTGCGCTCGAGAGTATCCAGAACCAAGACCTCTATGATTTGCAGATTGTCGTTGTCTGCCGCGATGCTGTGCCCGGTGTGCGCCATTCGCTTCAAGTTGCTGCCGACAGGGACATCCATATTGATTTGATTGACGTCGAGGACGCGAAGCGCGGCGCTTGTCTTCGTGCCGGTTTTGATGCCTCGCGCGGCTCTCAAATCATCGCCATGAACGCCGATGAGTGGTTTGCTCCGCAGGCCCTTTCCAAGATGGTCGATATCGCGTGCGATACTGCGGCAGACATTGTGCTCCCCTCGGTGTCGCTCGATCGATACGATGCGCATCGCGAGCGTCATTCGCGCGTCTTGGATGCTGCCTCTATTGCCATAGAAGACGAGTCTTCTATGGTGACTGGGCTGCCCCAGTTGATTTTAGGCGGCTTGGTTGCTCAAGTCTCTGGCGTGATGTACAGCCGTCCACTGTTTGAGGCATGTCTTTTGTGCGATAAGACGTTTCGCACGGTTGGGTTTATGGCGTGCGCGCTCTCGCAGGCACAGCGCGTCTCCGGATGCGGCGACGCTTGTTTCCACGCGGCGGCGCCTAAGCTTACAGATGCCTTTGATCCCACCATGTATGCCAAGGTATCCGATGACGCCCGGGCGCTCGACGAGCTTGCGGACTCACTCTCGGAAGCAGATAGCGGTGGTCGGCTCAAGCTGGCAAGCCAAAAGTTCTACTTTGCCGGACTGGTCGCCTGCATCGAGAATTTGTGTCTGAGCCCGCATGGAGTGTCGTCAATCGAGCGTTCCGCCCGCATGCGTGATATGCTCGAGGCGCCTCGAACCCGTCAGATGGTCGCCGCGCTCAAGGATAACCATCGGGGACTCGGTCTGTTGTTTGGGCCGATCGCCAGCGCCAAGCCCGCGCGCTGCGTGATGTGTACGCATCTGGCAGCTTTTCTTAACCGGACGGGCGCAAAAACCGCCTAAACGGCTCATTACGAAACAAACTTGCATAGAATTGTTTCGAAATGCGTTCTTATACACAAAAGCCTTCAAATAGCGTTAAACTATTCAATCACTGATTGATTGTCTCCGCCATCTTTTGGAGAGAGGGTTTGTATGGCTAAAAAACGCAATGGGCGCCAGGATGCCATTAGAGATATTGTGCGCAATAAGGATGTCCGCACGCAGCGCGTGCTGGTCGATGAGCTCCGTGCTATGGGCTTTGATTGCACGCAGGCGACTGTCTCTCGCGATATTGCCGATATGGGGCTGCGTAAGCTCCCTGAGGGCATCTATGTTCTGGCAGAGGACCTGCACCTGCAGCGTATGGTTTCCGAGCTCGTAACGGGCGTTCTGCGTACCGATAATCTGGTTATGATCAAGGCTCAGCCTGGCACGGCTTCCGGCATCGCCGCCGCCGTTGATGCGGCAGAGTTGCCCGATGTGCTTGGCTCGCTTGCCGGCAACGATACGATTTTGGTTATTGCCCAGACGGCCGAGGACGGCGAGCGCCTCGAGGCGCTGATCAATAAGCTGAGCAATTCTCGCAAGTAGGTGTGCGGGCCGTGCGCTCGGCATTGCGTGCGCTGACATCGTGGCTTGTAAGGGGTATCGACGTTGGTCGGTACCCCCTTTTTGTTTGCCGGTATAAAGACCGCCCACCAGGTCGCTTTAAACTAAAAGGCCCCCGAGCAGTTTAATAAGCTGATCGGGGGCCTTGTTGCTTATGACCGGATGATTCCTAGCCGACCGTATCGTCAGGCGTGGGGGAGGGGTCGGGAGTGGGCGTAGGCGTAGGCGTAGGCGTAGGCGTAGGCGTGCCGCCATCGCCGCCGGTCGAACCACCAGTGGAGCCGCCCGTCGAGCCGCCGGTCGTACCGGTGCCGCCGGTGGTGTCGCCGCCCGTGGTCTCGGTGGTCGTGGTCGTCGTGGTAGTTGTTGTGGTGGTTTCCTCTTCGTCCTCGTCCTTGTCCTTGTCGTCGTTCTCCGTCTTCTTGGCGTTGTTGGTGCCGTAGAACTTCCAGACGCTGTTGTTCTTATAGGTGGGAGCCGTTCCGGTCACAAACTCCTCGCGCTCGGTACCGGTCAGAACGGTGTTCATAAACCGCTTAAAGACAGGCAGGTTGGTGCTGTCGCCCAGCAGGTCCGTGCCGTACTTTTGGATGGGGATCTCGCCCGCGGAATAGCCGGTCCACAGGGCGCACGCCAGCTGCGGGGTATAGCCGCAGAACCAAAGGTTGGTGGTGTTGTCGGTGGTGCCCGTCTTGCCGGCATAGGGCTGGTTGACACTCAGGGCGCCGGCAGCACCCGTACCGCTGCCCTTCATGACGCCGGACAGAACATCGGTGACCGCGGCGGCCTCGCCCTCGGTAAGCACCTGTGAGGGATTGTCGGTGTGCTGGTACAGCACCGAACCGGTACGAGAATCAATCTCGGTGATGGCGATCGGCTGGCGATAGTAGCCGCCGTTGGCAAACGTCGCGTAGGCGGCGGCCATCTCGAGTGGCGAGATCGAGCCGGTGCCGAGCGTCATGACGGGAACGTCCTCGATGTTGTCCTTGGCGGGGTCGATGCCGAGCTTTTTGACGAGCGAGATGATCTTGCTGTTGCCGACGGCTTCCGCCACCTGGATGTAGCCGGTGTTGGAGGAGTATGCCGTCGCCTGCTTAAGCGTGATGTTGCCGTAGCTCTGGTTGGCGTAATTTTGGACCTCGGTCGTGGTGCCCTTGGCCTTGAGCGGCGAGTTGCAGTTGAGGGTGACGTTGGGGTTCATGCCGTTTTGGATGGCAGTTGCCAGCGTAAAGGCCTTAAAGGTGGAGCCGACGGGACGCTTGGCCGTGGCATGGTTTACGTGGTTCTCGTCGGCGTTGTAGTCGTAGCCGCCCACCATGCACTTGATGTAGCCGGTCTTGGGGTCGACGACGACCATGCCCATGTCCAGGCCGTCAAGCGAGAGCGTGTCGAGCTGCTCGCGGACGGCATTCTCTGCCACCTGCTGCATCGTGGGGTCGATGGTGGTCTTGACGGTTAGGCCGCCCTTAAAGAGCACGTCGGTCGAGAACTCCTGCTCCAGCAGCTGCTTGACGTAGGAGACAAAGTAGGGCTGCGAGTAAACGTCGACGCCGCTGCCCGAGATTTCGGTCACGTTGAGGGTGATGGGCTCGGCCTGTGCGGCATCGTGCTCCTCCTGGGTGATGTGGCCCAGGCGCAGCATGTTGTCGAGAACCTTGTTGCGGCGAGACAGTGCCAGATCGGGATTGACCGTGGGGTCGTACTGCGAAGGCGAGTTGGGAAGGCCGATGAGTAGCGCGGCCTCGCTCAGGGTGAGGTCGGCGGCGCTCTTGGACAGATAGGTCTCGGCTGCGGCCTCGATGCCGTAGGCGCCGTGGCCGTAATAGATGGTGTTGAGGTACATCATGAGGATCTCGTCTTTGGAGTACATGTCCTCCATCTTGATGGCGATGTAGGCCTCGCGCACCTTACGCTCAATGGTCGAGTCGAATTGCTCCTCCTGCAGGATGGTGTTGCGCACAAGCTGCTGGGTGATCGTCGAGGCGCCTTCGTGCCCGCCGCCGAGGGTTGCCACCGCAGCACGCGCGATACCCCACAGGTCGATACCGCCGTGCTCGTAGAAGCGCTCGTCCTCGACGTCAACGGTGCCCTGCAGCACGTAGGGGGAGACCTCGTCCTTGGTGATAGACTTGCGGTTTTGCGTGTAGAAGCTCGCGATCTTGTTGCCGTTGCAGTCGACGATCTCGGTGGGCTCGCTCACCAGATACGCGTTGGCGTCGGTGTAGTCGGGCAGATCGGACAGCCAGCGGTTGACGTTGCCGACCATGCCGATGCCAAATGCCACGCCCGCAATCAGCAGAAAGCCCAAAAACGAGAGCAGGATTATGGGCAGAGCATGCGTCTTTGAACGGCTGCGTCCCTGTCGTTGGCGAGGACCCATATATTGACCTCCAGGTATGTCGTGCCGGACGGTGGATGTGCCGTCGGGGCAGGATGGACATAAGTTATTACACGATAAACCAAACGGGGCGCGCGAGGCCTCGTGTAAGCTGGAAGACGGCATTTTTCAGAGTGAATGCATACCTTGGTAAGGAGTTTGTCGATGGCGATTCGGACGATGGGGCCGAGCGGACAATACGAGACTGGATTGGATGCTGCCGGTGCGGCGCTGCCCGAGCTGCTGGCGCCGGCGGGCGGACTCGACCAGATGCTTGCGGCCATCGCCGCGGGTGCCGATGCCATCTATGCGGGGTTGGGCGGCTTTAACGCCCGTGTGAGCGCCCATGGCTTTACGGATAACGAGTTTGCGCGCGGCTGCGCCGTGGCGCATGCCCATGGCGTGCGTGTGTACGTAACGCTCAACGTGTTCGTGTTTGACGATGAGTTGTCCGACGCGGTGGCGTTGGGAGCTCATGCACTGGAGCTGGGCGCCGATGCTCTGATTGTCGCCGATGCCGGGTTGGCCTGCGCGCTGCGCGCGGCGATTCCCGGGGTCGAGATTCACCTGTCCACGCAGGCGGGCGCTCATAGCGAGGGTGCCGTGCGGCTTGCCGCCGATGAGCTGGGGGTCGAGCGCGTGACGACGGCACGCGAGCTGACGGTCGACGAGATTGCGGCGCTATGTGCCACGGGCGTGCCCATCGAGGTATTCTGCCACGGTGCGATTTGCATCGGCTATTCGGGGGCGTGCGAGTTCTCGGCCTTGCGGCGTGGGCGCTCGGCGATGCGCGGCGACTGCACGCAGCCGTGCCGTCTGGCGTACGACCTAGTGGACGAGGCGGGGCAGAGTGTTGTTGCCGTCGAGGGAGACCGCCTGCTTTGTCCGCGTGACTATCTGGGTATCGCGCACCTGCCCGAGCTTGTTGCCGCCGGCGTGGCATCGCTCAAGATCGAGGGACGCATGAAGAATCCCGATTACGTATTCAACGTGGTGAGGGTGTGGCGTCGGGCACTCGATATGCTGTGCGACGGCGCGTGGGACTCCGGTGCCGTGGAAGAGCTTGAACGCGAGCTGGGAAGGTCGTTTAACCGTGGGTTTACCGATGCTTACCTGCGGGGTCGTTCGGGTGCCGAGCTCATGAGCTTTGAGCGCGCGATCAACCAGGGCGTGCGCGTGGGCCACTTGGTGGCGGTGGGTCACGAAGAGGTGACGGTTGAGCTTGATGCCGCCGTGGCGGCGGGCGATACGCTCGAAATCCGATTTTACCCGGGTGCCGACGCGCGTCCCGATGTGCCCAAGCGCTGGCCACAGGTGCCTTGCCCCGTGGATGCCGCTGCGGGAGAGCGCATCGTCGTGCATTGCAAACGTAAGGTGGACGCGGGCTGCGAGGTCTATCTGATTCGCAGCGCCGGCGTGTTGGATCAGACGGCGGCGGTGTTGGAGCGCATGCGGGCCGAGGCGGATGCGATTGCGCCCGTTGCGCGTGCCGTTGAGGTGCTGCCCTTTGAGGACGTTGCGGTGGATAGCGGTGCGTCGCCGGAGTTGGTGGGGTCGGCGGGGCCGGCAAAGCGCGAGGATTTTGCTCGTATGGTCTTTGCCTGGGAGCTGATGGATGTGGGTCCGCGCGATGAGCGAGATCTGTCCGATACAACGGTGGTGCTCGACGAAGTGTGCCGCGCGGGCGACGCCGAGCGGACTCGGGCGCTTATGCAGCGTGCCGGGCGCGTCGTCTGCCGCAATCTGGGACAAGTGGCGATGGCCCGCGAGCTGGGCACAACGTTTGACGTGGCGGCGCCGGTGTTCTGTGCCAATCGGGCCACGCTTACCTGGCTGCGCGGACTCGGTGCGGGGCGGGTGTGCTTGTCGGCCGAGTTGCTCGGCAATGATGCGGAGCGTGTTGCCGAGCTTGCCGCTTGCCCCGGTGTCTTGGGGCCTGTCGATGCCGACCGTCCCGAGCTCATGGTGTGCGAGCACTGCTTGCTGACTGCCGAGGGCGCCTGCGCCACGGATGCAACGGGGCAGGTCCGTTGCCGTGACTGCTCGCGCCGTCAGCAGGCGCGCTTTTTGGTCGAACGTGACGGCACGCGTTTGCCGGTCGTTATCGACGCGTGCGGCAGGACGAGGATTTTCCTGTCGTAGGTGCCGCGTCGCGCTGTTTTGGTTATTATTAGTGGGTTTATGAACTTCCAGCACCGCCGTATCCGGTGAGGGTGCTATAGCAAAAGGAGGATACCCAATGCTGTCTGTTGACGAGCAAATGCGTATCATCACCTCGGGTGCAGCGCAGATCGTCCCCGAGGCCGACCTTCGCAAGAAGCTTGAGAAGGGCGAGCCCCTCAACATCAAGCTCGGCGTCGATCCCACCAGCCCCGACCTGCACCTGGGCCATGCCGTGCCCCTGCGCAAGATGCGTCAGTTCCAGGACCTGGGCCACAACGTCACCCTTATCATCGGCAACGGCACTGCGCTGATCGGCGACCCCTCGGGCAAGAACTCCACCCGCCCGCAGCTTTCGCAGGAGCAGATCGAGGCCAACGCCGAGACCTACGTGAGCCAGGCCATGAAGATCCTGGACCCCGAGAAGACCACCATCGTGCACAACGGCGACTGGATCCTTTCGATGGACCTGGCCGGCCTGCTGCAGGTGTGCTCCAAGTTCACCGTCGCCCGCATCCTCGAGCGCGACGACTTTACCAAGCGCTACCAGTCCCAGACGCCGATTGCCCTGCACGAGTTCCTGTACCCCGTGATGCAGGCCTTCGACTCCGTGCAGATCAAGGCCGACGTCGAGATGGGCGGCACCGACCAGCTCTTTAACCTGCTCGCCGGCCGCGAGCTCATGGAGAAGAAGGGCATGGAACCGCAGATCGCGCTCACCATGCCGCTGCTCGAGGGCACCGACGGCGTCCGTAAGATGTCCAAGTCCTACGGTAACTACATCGGCCTGACCGATGCTCCCAAGGATATGTTCGGCAAGACCATGTCCATCCCCGACGAGATGATTGGCAAGTACTATCGTCTGGCCAGTTCGCTCACCCCGGCCGAGGTCGACAAGATCGATGCCGCCCTGGCCGATGGCTCCGCCGACCCCTACGAGCTCAAGCGCGCTCTAGGCCGCGACCTGTGCGACACCTACCACGGTGCTGGCGCCGGCGACGAGGCTCAGGCCGAGTTCGACCGTGTGTTCAAGGAGGGCCAGCTTGCCGACTTCCCCGAGAAGCACGTTGAGCTGACCGTCAACGACGAGGGCCAGATTTACCTCGCTGGCCTGCTCAAGGACCTGGGCCTTTCGGCCAGCGCCGGTCAGGCCCGCCGCGACATCGACGGCGGCGGCGTCAAGATCAACGGCAAGGCTGTGGCTCCCAAGAGCTACAACATCGATCCGAGCGCCCTCAAGCTGGGCGACACCCTCTCCGTGGGCAAGCGCAAGGGCTTTAAGTTGGTCTAACGAGCGAGTTGACCTCACAAGTGCAATAAGGCCGCAGCCGGGAATCCCGACTGCGGCCTTTTTGGTTACGACGATCCCTTGGGGACGGAGGGATCATTTGGCGGTGCCGTTAAGCGGAAGGGGTGTTAGCGGGACTTTCTTTTGGGCATACAATGGCTATTGGCTTGCTGCGGTGAAGGTCTGTCCGCTCCGCAGCTTTTTTCTACGGTTAAAGGAGTATGTATGTCCGTTGAGGTCATGAGGTCTGTGATCGATGCTGCCGAGGGGCGCGTGCCCGTCGACACGCTGTTTACCAATGCGCAGATCGTCGACGTGTATGGCCAGCGTGTGGCGCCCGGTAGCGTTGCCGTCAAGGATGGCGTAATCGTCGGCGTGCTCTACGACGGTCGCGACGATGCCGCCGGTACGTATGAGGCTGCCGAGGTCATCGATTGCCAGGGCCGCTATCTTGCCCCCGGTTTTATTGACGGGCATCTGCATATCGAGTCTTCGAACATCCGCCCTGCCGAGTATGCTCGCATGGCCGCGACGCGCGGTACCACCACCGCCATTGCCGACAGCCACGAGATTGCCAATGTTGCTGGTCTCGACGGCTTGCGCTTTATGATTGAGGATGGTCGCCGCGCGCCCATCTCCATCAAGTACATGATGCCCTCATGTGTGCCCGCACTGCCCGACGAGCAGGCCGGTGCC
This sequence comes from uncultured Collinsella sp., assembly GCA_902482035.1. Classification (GTDB taxonomy): domain Bacteria; phylum Actinomycetota; class Coriobacteriia; order Coriobacteriales; family Coriobacteriaceae; genus Collinsella. Next base: position 41,634 of record CABSYW010000017.1, read on the forward strand.
GTGATTACCGCCGCCGATATGCAGGCGTTTTTTGCCGAGCATCCGGGCGATGTCTTTGGTCTAGGCGAAATGATGAACCTGCCGGGCGTATTTATGGCCGACCCCGAGACCTGTGCTCGCATCGATGCTGCCAACCAGACGCCGTCCAAGCAGGTTGACGGCCATGCTCCGCTCGTCGCCGGTAAGGACCTCAACGCCTATGCCGCAGCGGGCATTATCGCCGACCACGAGTCGACGATTCCCGAGGAGGCGCTCGACAAGCTGTCCCGCGGCATGTATGTCATGCTGCGCGAGGGCACGTGCAGCCATGATCTGGCTAACCTGTCTTCGATGCTGCTGGAAAATCCCGCCCGTGCCCGCCGCTGCTGCTTTGCGACCGACGACCGCGCTCCCTCCGACGCGCTTTCGACCGGTATGATCGACAACGCCTGCCGCGTGGCCATCGAGGCCGGCATCGACCCGGTGGTCGCCATCTCCATGGCGTCCCTTTCCACGGCTGAGGCATTTGGCCTGGACCACGGTTGTCGTGACCCGCACGAGCTTCGCGGTGCGATCGCCCCGGGCAAGCGCGCCGACCTGCTGCTGCTCGATGACCTGACGTTTGCCAAGGCTCCGCATCGTGTGTATGCCGCCGGTGCCCTGGTGGCGCAGGATGGCTCCTTTGTGGGTGAGGTCGCACCCGAGATGGCCGAGGTTGCAGCCCTTGCCAACGAGCTGCGCGCTTCCGTTAAGCTGCCGAAGCTTTCGCTCGACGTGTTCGACTATGCCTTTAAGCCGGGCGAGGCCGTGATTGACGTGGTGCCGGGCAAGGCCATCACGGGCATGGTTCGTCCCGAGAGCGCCGAGGGCCTGCGCCGTATTATGCTGATCGAGCGCCACGGCCGCGGCGTGTCGCTGCAGGCCGAGGGCGCCGACGGCGACGGCCCCGCTGGCCTGGGCCTGGTCGGCAAGCATATCGGTCGCGGCTGGGTGCGCGGTTTCACCATCACGGGTGGCGCCATTGCCTCCACGATCGGCCACGACTCGCACAACGTGTGCGTGGTGGGCGACAACGCCGCCGATATGATGGCCGCCGTTGATGCCGTGGGCCAGGGCGGTCACGTGCTGGTGCGCAACGGCGAGGTCGTGGCGCGCATTCCGCTGGCGCTCGGTGGCCTGATGAGCGAGGGCACGGCCGAGGATGTCGCCGCGCAGCACGACGACTTTATGGTCAAGGCGCGTGCCATGGGCATCGAGCCGCCGCTCGACCCCATCATGGGCATCATCTTCCTGCCCCTGCCGGTGATCCCGACGCTCCGCATCCGCCCCGAGGGCATGTTCGACGTCACGACCTTCACCTACGCCGACTAGTCATCGGGGACGTTCTTAAACGACTAGTCGTCGGGGTGGCGTGTCGCCTGACGCCGCGACCGTGAGACCTCTGGCATGTGTGAGCTATTTGCTAGGTCCTTGTAACGTTTACGCCCGCAGAGTCTTATTTGAGCTCCCTTTGGGTACGTTGGAATTGGATATACGTCCGATTCCATCAAGCCCGAAGGGAGCTTTTCTATGTTTAAACTGATTGCATCCGATATGGACGGCACGTTGCTTGACGAAAACGGCCAGGTGCCTCCCGAGACCTACGAACTGATTCTGGCGCTACACGAGCATGGCGTGCATTTCGCCGCATCGTCAGGCCGTCGTTACGACCGCCTGTGCGAGTTCTTTGCACCTGTTCGCGACAAGATGGACTTTGTCGCCGCTAACGGCGCCCAGGTCTACGCCGACGGTAAGATGGTAGACCGCGAGGTGTATTCGCACCTGGCGATTCGAAGGCTCGCCCAGGCCGTCGCGACGTTTCCCAATCTGCATCTTGCACTTTTTGACCGAACCAAGTCCTTCTTGCTCGATGACGAGTGCAAGTTCGTGCGTGAGGTCGATAAGGACCTTCCCAATGCCGAGCGCATTTGGGAGCTGCCCGATCCCAGCGTAAATATCATCAAGGCGAGTATCTTTTGCGATGACGGTGCCGTTATGGACAGCGCTTACGTACTACAGCGCGAACTCGGTCAGCTCTTTACTTTTGCGCCTTCGGGCAACGCGTGGATCGATGCCATGCAGCCCGGCGTGTCGAAGGCCTCGGGCATCGCACAGCTCATGGAGCACTATGGAGTCGAACGCGACGAGGTTATGGCGTTTGGCGACTCGATGAACGACTACGAGATCATTCGCTTTGTCGGCACGGGCTGCGCGATGGAAAACGCGCGCCCCGCGCTCAAGGCGGTGGCCGATCGTGTGGTGGGTTGTAACCGCGACCACGCCGTCCAGCAGGAGCTCCGTCGCGTGCTGGAGAGTCTCTCCTAATCCGGCAGATGGGGACGTTCCTTTTCTGCCGACAGTGGGGGACAGTCCTTGCGGCTTTTTGCGAAGAGTGTCCCCAGCGACTAGTCATTCAAGAACGTCCCCAATGACTGTTTTAGCTACCCTGCCGGGTTGCTGCTGCTAGGCGAGAGCGGCCATGATGGTGCGGGCGACGCCGTCGTGGTCGTTGTCGTATTCGGTGATGGCGTCGGCGGCCTCGCGGTCCTCGGGCTCGGCGTTGATCATGGCCATGCCGTGGCCCGCTGCCTGCAGCATGGGGATGTCGTTGATGTTGTCGCCGAACGCCCAAGCGTCGGCGAGACGCTCGCCCAGGTGCTCGCAGAGCCACGTGAGGGCCGTTCCCTTGGTGGCGCCCTCGCCCATGACCTCGATATTCATGGCGTACGAACGCGTGACTTCAATGCCTCCGAGCGTGTCGAGTTCCGCCGCGATGGCGTCGCGATCAGCCGGGTTGTGCCAGTACATGGCGATGCGCTCGAGCGTCTCGACCTCGTCGATCTTGCTGTCGATATCCATGTCGATCGGTGTTCGTGTGCGCTTGAGCGAAGCCGCGATGTGGGGGTCGCCGCCGCAGAATTCGTCCAGGCGCGTGTAGAGCGAGCGGGGGAGGAAGCACTGCCCATCCGCGAAGATATCGAAGGTCACATCGTGGCCGGCGGCGATGCGATGGATGCGATGGGCAATGCCGCAATCGAGCGGACGGCTCAAGATGCACGTGGCGCGCGAGGCGTCGGTGGGCACATCGTCGTCGAGCTGCCAGACGCTGGCGCCATTGGCGCAAACGGCATAGTGCACGGCGGTATGGGCGAGGATGGGCTCAAAGATGCCCGACAGCGGACGTCCCGTGCAGGGCACAAATTCAATCCCGCGTCGAGCGAGCTCGTCGAGCATCGCCCAGGTGGCATCGCTCATCTGCTTATCGCTCGTCAACAGCGTTCCATCCATATCGGAAAACACAATCATTTGATGCAGCCCTTTCTACTGGCATAAAAAGCGTGGCCGAGGGCGATGATGCCCTGGCCACGCTCGAGTTCTATAACGGTCCGCGTCCTAGCGGTCGGCGAGCGGCTTGTACTCCAGCGGCTCGATCACCGGACGATAGGCGGGGCGGATGATACGGTGCGCGCAGAAGAGCTCTTCCATGCGGTGCGCCGACCAGCCGGCCATGCGGGCGACGGCGAATAGCGGCGTAAAGAGCGTCTCGGGCACGCCGAGCATCTTGTAGATAAAGCCCGTGTACAGGTCGATGTTGGCGCAGATGGGCTTGGTCATGCCGTGGTCGCGCATGACCTGGGGTGCCAGGCGCTCGATACGCTCGATGAGTGCGAACTCTTCGCCCAAGTCCTTCTTGGCTGCCAGTGAGCGCGCGTAACGGCGGCAGACCTCGGCGCGCGGGTCGCTGAGCGTATAGACGGCGTGGCCCATGCCGTAGATGAGGCCCGTGCCGTCGAAGGCCTGCTTGTCGAGGATCTTGCCCAGGTAGGCCGCGACCTCGTCCTCGTCCTCCCAGTTGGAGACATGCGCGCGGATGTCCTCGTGCATAGACACGACCTTGGCGTTGGCGCCGCCGTGGCGCGGGCCCTTGAGCGAGCCGATAGCCGCGGCGTAGGCGGAATACGGGTCGGTGGCCGAAGACGACAGCACGCGGCAAGCGAAGGTGGAGTTGTTGCCGCCGCCGTGCTCGGCATGCAGCATGAGCATAACGTCGAGCAGCATCGCCTCATCGCGGGTGAACGCCATGCCGCCGCGCAGGACCTGTAGGATGGTCTCGGCGGTGGAGAGACCGGGCGTAGGGTGCGACACGTGAACCTCGGAGCCGCGAAGCTTGGCGACCGAGGCCATGTGTGCGAAGGCGGCGATGCGCGGGAGACGTGCGAGCATGGAAATGGCGACGTCGATTTCGTGCTCAGGCGTGATCACGTCTGGTTCGGCATCGAAGGCGTAGAGCAGCAGTACGGCGCGCTGGAGCACGTTCATGATGCTCGACGACACCGTGGTCATAGGGAACTCTTTAACGTACTCGTCGCTCAGATGTCTAAAGGCGCCCAGGCGCTCGCAAAAGCCGTCGAGCTCTTCCTTGTTGGGCAGCGAGCCCGTGATAAGCAGATAGGCGACTTCTTCGTAGCCGTAGCGATTCTCGGCCTGGGCATTGTTGACCAGATCCTCGATGCTGTAGCCGCGAAGCGTGAGCTTGCCCTGATCGGGCACGACCTTTCCGTCGACCTTGTTGTAGCCGTGCACATCCGAGATACGAGTGAGGCCCGCGACCACGCCCGAGCCGTCGGCATTGCGCAGGCCGCGCTTGACATTGTGCTCTTCGAACAAGCCCTCGTCATAAGGGTCGGTCGGCAGGCCGTGGTAGAGGCTTTCGCTCTCAGACGAAATCTGGCGGCTTGCTTCGTAATCCAGAACCAGTCGGCTCAAGTGGTCATCGAAGCGGTAATAGATTTTCTTGGCGTCGTAGGCCATGCGCGCTCCTCTCCGGGCCGCATCGGGGTGGCTTGCATGGGCATGCGCGCGTCAGGCTATCCCCAGCGGCTTGTTCGCTACAGGCGGTACATAAAGTTAAAGACGTCCTCGCGCTGGATGGACACGTTGACGCCCGAAAGCTCGCCGGCCTCGGCCAGGGCCTTCTGCAGCTCAGCGAAGTCGAGCTTGGACTCGGCGGTATCGGCCAGCATGGTCATGGTGAAGATGTCCTCGATAATGGACTGCGTGATGTCGCGGATGTCGACGTTGGCCTCGCCCAGGACGCGGGTGACGCCGGCGACGATGCCGGGGCGGTTCTTGCCAAGGACGGTGATGACGATACGGGAGGACGAGATCTCGGCCATGGGAAACCCTTTCGCGTGATTGCGGCGCGCGCGGGGCGCTCCGCTACGGTACAGTGTTCATCATTGTACCTGTCTGGCGCAAAAAAGGCGCGCTCGCTGCGGCGTTACATGCCTGCAACATGAGCGTAAGGGGGAAGGCCGTACGGGGAAGAGCCGTCTGGCGCGTGTCCGGCTCGTGTTGGGTTGATTTCCGATCTCAGCCGAACACATTGAGCGGACAGGCCGTTCCCGCAGTCAGCCGAACGCCTCCGACGGCTGATTCCGAACTGGAAGCGGAGGGCATCCCCGCCCTTCGGTAGGGGATACCGCTCCGCGGCGCATGCCGCGGGCGGCGCCCCTATCGGACCACCGTGACCTCAGTTGGGATGGGCCCAGCACTGCCGCGTACTCGGTGAGCTAGAGCCAACTGTTCATCTTCACGTCGCGTATGGCGATATTTCGGTCGTCCGGCTCGGTGATGCCGTAGCCGAACGCCTGGAGCGTCTCGATGGACTCCTGGATCCTCTGTTGGAACATGGGACCCGGATCGACCCTCGGCCCGAGGTGCCCGCGCCAAAGGCACAGCGTGGCGCGCAGCATGTTATGGATTTTGGAGATGGGCTCGATGTCGGCGTAGACGTTGAGCGTCGCCATGGCGTCCTTGTGGCCGAGGATCGATTGGAGCGCCTTGATATCGCCGCCTTGGCGGATCCACTGCGTTGCGAACGTGTGGCGAAGGCCGTGGAACGTGATCAGCTCGTCGTTGGTGCCCATGAGGCCGTTGGTCTCCGAGAACGTCTTGAACGCCCTGCGGATATAGCTTGTCGTCGCGAAGGTCGCGCCCGGCTCCGACAGGATGTAGCAGTCCCCGATCTCGACCGCCCCGGTAAGGCCGCGCAAGCGCAGCTTTCCGCAGTCGATCTCGTGGGTCTCCTTCAGGAAGGGGAGTAGGCCGACCGGGTCGATGGGGATACCCCTGGCGTCATGGGTCTTGGTGTCCTTGATGAACGAACCCATTCCCTTCGCGTACGCCACCGAGCGTCTGATCGAGATCAGGCCCGTCTCGAAATCCACATCGCACCACCGAAGGCCGCAGACCTCGCCGATTCGCATCCCCGTGTGCAGGGCGAGTACGACCGCCCTCTAATCCTCGGCGGACCAATCGAGTCCGAACTCCTTTCGGGCATCCTCTTCGCTCATGACTTCGAGAAGGTCTCCGGGTTGGCAACGAAGGGCGAGGCATAGCTGCTCGAGTGTGTTGAAGCGAATGCCGCGAATATGCCCTTTTTTAATACGGGACAGGTTCACGGGCGTGGTTCCAATCCTTTCGGCAAGTTCGTTCGAGGAAATCTTTCGCTCGGCCATGATCTTGTCGAGGCGAACAATTACGGGCATGGCGTTTCCTTACGCAATCTCGTCGGAGTCGAGGTACAGCTCTCGGGCGTACAAGAAGAGCTGGGAAAGCATGAACAGGACGATGCCGAGAACCAGAGAGGTCCAATCGAATGATGAAGCGATCTCTTGGGCGCCGACGGCCCCCTCGCCGCCAAACATCGAAACGGAGGTTTTGAGTGAGCCGGCGTAGAGGCTGGTGGCAGCTTGAACAACGAAGAGAATGCCGAGCACCTTCAAGCATGTCGCAGACCCTTTCTTGAAGGGGTCTCCGCTCTTGATCGTCCACACGAGAACGGCGCTGAGGATGGTCGTAGCGATACCGATGACGGCAGGGACCAATGTCGAGATCGCAAGGGCTGGATACGCGGGGGAGTCTGCAATTACAGGGTTGTCGAGCACTTCGATTGCTGGCTTTAAGGAGAACGCCACTTGTGCGATGGCGGTGGCGCAAAGGGTCGCAGAGGCTATCGCACATGCGATGCGGAAGGAATGAAGCCGGGGAGTGCGATTGTCGGAACTCATAATAACCTCCGAAGAATTTAAAAAACTCAGGTTACTTTTTAACAGTTTATGTTAAATTGACTTTGCCGGCAAGTAATAAGGGCCGAGCATTTTGTTCGGCCCCTCTGTTCCGACTGGATGAGGTTAAGGTTGGCGATGAATATGCTCAAAATCTCGAAGGCGATCTTTAGGTCGCTTCTCTCCTCCAGGTCGCTCTGTGTTGTCGTTGTTGCGTTGATGGTTCTTTGTGCTCTGCCCGTCTTCAGGAGCGCGGCTGGCATCGACGGACGGGTCGAATACCTCGAGTCGGGAATAACCCGTGTTGAGCAGGAATTGTCAGCATCCTATGCGGATGCGCTTGTGAATGCGGGGGAGGACGGTGTCTATACCTCTTCATCAAGCATGCCCGCGCTTCTGTACCCTCTTGCCGCGGGACGTCTTATCTTGGCACCGCTCTCTTCCCTACTTCCGTTTCTGCAGATATCGGATGGAGAGTACACCTATTATGACGGATCGAAGGAGTACTTGCTATGGGTCGCAACGGCCGTTGCCGTCTCGTTCCTTGCCGCGCGTCTTAACAAACGTGAAAAGCTCATCATCCAGGCACCGATGGGCGAGCTGGGTAGACTTGTTGCATCGAGCGTATGGGCGAGTGTTTTTGCAATGCTTGCCGTCCTCGCCATCAATCTTCCAGGGATAATCGCCGCGCTTGTGAAGAATGGCCCGGGCTCGCCGTTCTATCCGATAGGCTACATTCAATATGCGACTCCGGTTATCAAACCGGCTTGGCTGGTGTTCGCGCAGACGGCCATCTTGCAATTCTTGGTGGCAGCGTTCATCTCGCTTGTCGTTCACCTTGCCGTGAAGATTGCCAATAACCCTACGCTTGGAATCGTGTTCGTATGTGCCCTGATGGGGGTGACGATGGTTCCCGGGTATTACGGAAGATCCATCGCTTTACGTGAGTTCGCCCTGTTGAATCCCCTTACGTATGCGGACACTGAGTTGACCGTCGGCGCCTATAGCCCGTACCCGACAACGCAGATAGTGAATCTGCCTGGACTTTGCTTCGAGCGTGGCGCGATTGCCCTCGTATGCGCAATCGGGATCGAGGTGCTGGCAATTAGTCTGCTTTGCGTTGCTGGGAAGAGCGGCTGCGCGTGCCCGATATCCCCGATTTGTCTTGAGAGAGGTTCCTTCACTGCATCGAGAACGGCAACTCGTTCGAGCGCTTGTGCCTCCGCCGTTGCATACGTAAGAACGATGGGGAAACTGCTCCTGCGTTCTCCTACCCTCGCCGTATGCGCGATTGCAATGTCGACGACGATGCTGGCCCCGGCTCTGGTCGAGATGTTTCCTGACGCTGATAACGTTTCCGCTGTTCGGTATAGGGATGGGGAGCTCCGTTCAATAGATCGGTATCTAGAGCAGAACGCTGCGAATATGGACGTCGAGGGCAAAGCGGCCCTGGAAGACATGCGGGATGCTCTTTCGGGTTTCGTGTACGCGCCTATGCCTGCGGAGGGGTTTCGAAGCCTTGCGACGTACGAGCGCGCTCGAGGTGAGCTGGGCGCGGCAGATGCGACTCTCCTGCAATCGATCGGAATCGAGCCGGAGACTCCTTCTCGTGCGGAGGCGCGCGCCCTTCTGCTTGAGTCGATCGCGAGCTTGCCGGACCCCAAGGTTTACGAGTTAAGTACGAAGATGCCCCCATTAATCCTCCTTTCGTATCTCCAGGCAGCGCTTCCCTCCTTATTTTTGCTGTTGCCCGTGGTTGTCACATCGCTCGCGTGCACCCACCTGCAGTGTCGTTCCCTTCTGGTTCTCCAGATCCCCGCAACAGCGCATGTGCGTTTTCTGACGGCTGTTGCGCTGGCTCTCCTGCTTGGCTTGGTGCTGCTTTTGGTGTCGATGGTTCCCGCTGTCGTTGTGTCCGTGATTAAGAACGGTGCGGGTGGATCGGAGTATCCCGTCGCTCTCATTCGGGCGGGAGCTTCGACAACGTCCATGGTGGGGGAGGCGGTGTTGTGCAGTATTCCGTTGCTGGTCATGGCATACGGCGTGATTTCCGTCGTCGCTGCGTTGACAGCAGCGATTAGCCGCAACCCCGTTGTCACCGGAATGGTTTGCGCGGTTCTCTTGGTGTTGGGTTCGTTGAGCGCTCATGTTGAAAGCGTGGGCATGGGCGTCGCGCTGCTGGCTCCATTCGCCTCGTTTGATCCCGCTTCCCAGGTGGGGACGATTGGGTTCCTTGGGCGAGGGACGAACGCGATGCCTTTTGGAGAGGTCGTCGGCGCATCGGGCGCTCTGCTGGTGGTCTTGGGCGCCGTATCTCCGTTGATGGTGCGCCTGAGTGTTCCAAAGATCGAAAGGGGATGATCTCGATGATTGACCTTCAAACGCTGACGATCTCTTATGGAAAGAAGGTGCTCGTAGATTCGGTGAACGCTGAGTTTGCCCCGGGTACGGTCTACGGTCTCGTCGCTCCGAACGGGCATGGAAAGACGACGTTGCTGCGTGCGATGGCAGGTTTGCCGGGTCCTCGCGTGGACGGGAGCATCGTTCTGGATGAGGTGCAGGGTACGGGTGCGAGAGAGGTCCGTTCTATGATCTTCTATGCACCTGGTGAGGGGACGCTGCTGTATCCCGGATTGCGTGCGGAAGATCACCTCAAGATGGTTTGCGATATGTGGCCGCATGCTCGCGATATCGAAGAGATAGTGGAACAAACGCAGATAGGCGAGTTCGCGAAGATGAGGATCCGCACTCTGAGCCAGGGCATGAAGCAGCAGCTTACCCTGGCGATTGCGTATGCGACGGGCGCGCGGTACCTTCTATTAGATGAGCCCATGAACGCGCTCGACCCCAGCAGGGTGGACTTGCATTCCGAGATTCTCAGGAAGCTGGCCGATTCTGGTACGTGCATCATCATGTCATCCCACATCTTGGATTCGGTCGATAGGCTGTGCGATGAGATTCTGTTTTTGAAGGATGGGAGGCTCATTAGAAGCATTCCGCAAGATGATGCTGCGCCGAAGTCTCCTGGATCCCATTTCGCAAAGCCTGCCGGACGCGCCGAGGGTGCGCTAAGCACGTATCGGCGACTCTACGAAAAGGGCGGGTAGAAATGCAAGTTAATAATCTATGTGGTCAATATAATACCGTTGAACCCGCGTATCGATACCGTTCAGCCATTCGCCTCGCCCCCATCTTACGCATCTTCATCCGGTCTGTTACTTTTAATCTAACAATTCTTTGAGGAACGTAGGTGCTTCTGAATGTACTGTCGACTTCTTCTCAAACTAATCCTAAGAGACAA
>CABSYW010000018.1 GCA_902482035.1 uncultured Collinsella sp.
GGAATCGGCTAAAGTGCGATGGCGAAATTGGTTGTTTTTACAGTAGTGCTAACATCTCGTCGATCCCGGACCTGCTCGCCGAGAGCTCGGCGTCGGCCGCCTCCTGCGCCCTCCTGGCGCTGTAGAACACCCTGGGCCTCCTCGAGCAGCCGTAGCCCCTCCTGTGCGAGCAGCCGTTGCAGCACCTCGGCCACGCGGAGAGCCTGGGGCAGGCCCCCGACAGGTCCGCGGGCGCGGGCTCGCCGTAGCGCGAGCGCGGCGCGGTGACGTAGCGGTGCGCCGCCACCTCCCTGGTCGCGGTCGAGGGCGACCTGCCGAGCTCCGCGGCGATCTCGCGGGCGCTGCGGTTGCGGTCGAGCATCCTCTCGACCGTGTTCCTCTCGTGCCTCGTGAGCCTCCCGTACGACCTTCCGGACGGCTTGGGTCTGGACATGCCGGCCTCCCTCCATCGCGGGCCGGGGGATTCCGGCCCCTCTGGGGTTGCCTACCCGGATTCGCGCCTCAGGACTCAGCGCAACGCGTTGCGCTGAGTCCTGAGGCTGTTGCAATGAAAATGAGAATCAAGGATTTCCACAATGTAAGCGATTTTTAAAAATGTTCTTGCCACCGAGTTCAGGCTCCGTTATATTATCCCTTGCGCGCTTGCGCACCCTTGATCGGGCGTTTAGCTCAGGGGGAGAGCGCTTCCCTGACACGGAAGAGGTCAGAAGTTCAAATCTTCTAACGCCCACCAAATGTTCGCAGCCCAGAGGCTATGTCCTCTGGGCTGTTTTGTTTTATGTCGCCAAATCCGCTGGCAGCTCCAACCGTCATCGCAATGTGACATCAATTCACCTGACGAATGGCTGCCAAACAAATTCAACACCCCAACATCAACAATAGCCAGGCACAAAACTGCGCCGCAAGCTATTCCAACCGCCCAAACAACCACCCTGCCCATGCACAAAACCGCGTCAGCGACCCAAGTGCCTATCCCGGCTGACTCCGCAGTCAATCAAAACCGCCCCAATAGCCACCGAGGCCGAGACCAACGCGTCTCGAACCCATCCGAGCCGCAACTTCTCAGCAAAACGCCGCGATGTCTGCGCCCTGCGGTATCCTTGAGCCACTTGCACCTGCAGCACCAAGGAGCCGCCATGCGCACCGAGCTCGATGTCCCCTTTTCGCACAAAGAAGAAGCCAAGGCGCTGGGCGCCAAATGGGACCGGACCAAGAAGATCTGGTATGTGCCCAGCGGCGTCAACCCAGAGCCCTTTGCCGAGTGGCTGCCCGGTGTTGACCGATCCGACCCCTCAGCGCCGTATATATATCTAGTACTGGGCAAGCGCGAGTGCTGGAAGTGTCACAAAGAGACCTCGGTCGCGGCCTTCGGCATTCCCTATCGAACCGATAACGACGAGAGCATCGCCATCGCGCACGCGCCCAACGAAGCCGGGTACATTGCCATCGACACGGCCAACGCCAACGCACTCGCCATCGTGCCCGCTCTTGGCTGCGTGCCGGGCGAGATCCGCGACTACCTTCATAAGCGCTGCGGCTACAAGCCCGTAGGCGCGCGAGCCTCCAAAGCCCCGTCGCTCGGCAACACGTGCGCCAGTTGCGACGCGCCGCAAGGCAGCCGCTATCTGTTCGAGGAGCCCTCGTCCCCGTTTGCCCTCACTGCCATCAACAAGCTGCCGGCACTGGAGTTTATACGCGTCGAAGTTGCCGGCGTCTTTGGCGTCCCGGCCACGCGTACCGACTTTGACCAGGCGCTCTTTACCTGGGCACGCGACCATCACGCCGAGTTCCACAGGCAACTCGGTGAGGGGGTTTATTTGTAGGGACGGAGAAGCCTTCACAGCCAACTCCTCCGCATCACCTATCCCTCGTCGCCGGCGTCATACACGATATCGAGGCCACAAACAGGGCATTTCTCCGGATACACCGGCATATGAACGCCTGTCTGTTTTCTCGCTTCGTCGCTGAACCTGTCGCGCGCATCGATGAACCGAATGTCGAGACACAGTATTTGCGAGCCGCAGCAAGGGCAGGTGACGACAAACGACCCGCAATCAACCTCTACGCTCGGAAACATATTGTTGTCTATAAGGGCACACGGCAGTTTTCCGTACTTCCCCATCGCAATATCGCCTCGCCAGCTCATACACGCTCCCCTCTCGCTATACAAAACAGAAAGAGCATGCACCGGCGGGCGTGCGCGAGATTGCATCGCCACGCGATCCGATCAAACAACACGATCGTCAAAGAATGCCAAAGCCAAATACGCTAATACGGCAGAAGCCCCGCCTTTTCACGCTTCTTTTCCGAGCGATCGAACTCAATGCGATGGGCCTCAAGAAACACCGTATTGGGTCGCCACTGACGCTCATTCGGCTGCCTTAGCGTCGCACCCGCAAAGGAAGCGTAGTCGGTCTTATCCAGCAGGTACGATCCGCACAGCCGATATTCGCCGCAAACAGGCTCAAACGAAATCAGGTGAGCATCAAATAGGGAATGAAGATCGCGCCGAAGCAGAATGCCATTGCTGGCAACCTGCGATTTGGGTCCCGAGTAATTCTCGATATGTGCAGCCTCCAGAGCTTCGCTGACGCCGCAGTCCGACACCGCGCAACGGCCGTCATAGGCGGCAACGAGCTGCTTGCGGAACCATTGCTGCCCCAATCGCTCGCGCCTTAACGCATAGCGGACCTTTTCGTCGTCGGTCACACCCTGTCCGGCAAACTCAATATCGACGGGTATGTGCTTCAGATAACTCATGTCGGGCGCAAAACGAGGGTCCGGTCCGCCTTTATGAACAGGACCGTGCAGAACAAACCATCCGTTTTCGGGCTCGAACCGCTCAACAAACGCAAGGCCGAGCACCTTATAGCCCACCTCGGTTGCAAATATGACTCCGACTGGGACGCCACATTCCATGCAGTTGAGCATTTTACGGTTGTAATTCTGGTCTCGAGAACCAACGGCGCCTGGCGCTTGGACCGAATACTTAATGACCCACGTACCGTCATCCAAATAGAGCGGAGGCACATCGGTGTAGAAGCTCTTTTTAGAGTTATGGACCGAAAGCGCAAAGATCTTATTGGGATCTTGCTTCACCCGATCCTGGCCCGGCCAGAAGATCCCTGAATCCCGCGTTACGGGAAAGAAGTCCGAGCCGATTCTCAAACGGTACTGATACTGAGGGCTATCTTCCTTGGTGTGGTGCGGAAGGCTGGTCCAAACGCCGCCGCGCTGTTCCTCACCCAGAAACCACTCCCATGCCTCAACGTATTCGGAAGGCACGAGACTGCAGGCGCGGTCATAGCTTGGTCCATCCATCAACGGAACAGCAAGGTCAATGTCGTTCATCGCCAGCACCTACAACCATACGAACGCGAGTCATGCCCCTCAATAATATGGCCGAGAGTCAATTATTACGAGATCTCATTCCGCGATCGGCACATCGTTGATGCTCTCGGTTTGCCGCTGGCGCGCTTGTACCCCGCTACCCCACTCCCCTGTATACTGATGTAGCACGTGTTTCATCCGGGCTTGTCGGGCCGGGTCGTTCATGGGAGGGTCTTATGGCTGCTTCGAATCCGCCTAAGGGGAGCGTTTCTTCTTCGTCCATAAAGCCGGTTACGCGCAAGGCCGTGCGCTGCCAGCGCGAGGTCGCCTGGCTTATCACGCAGGCGGCGGGCAGGCTTGTGGCGACCACCCAGGACGTCAATGCGCCTACGCCGAGCTTTGTGTTAGCGGCGGCGCTGGATTTTGCGCGCCAATTGGAGCTTGCCGCACAGGATACCAGCGGCCACCTCGACTACCAGAATGTTATGGCGCCCGACCTGCAAACGTTCTGCCACATGGCCAAGTTGCCCGCCGCGCCCAATGCACTTTCGGACGCAGGCTACATGTTTACGCTCTCGGGCGCGGACCTTATCCGCGACATCTATGCATACTGCAGCGAGCTCGCCGAGCGCAGCGTCTTTGGCACGGCTGAAGTCAAGCCGGGATACGCCATCAAGCTGGTTCTTAGGCTGTTCTTGATGGACGGGTTCGGGGCTATGCCAGCGTAAGCCGAGTCTTTAACTTCGCCGTCGACTGGGCAACAACCGCCTTACCTTAGCGGGCGCCAATCGAGAGTCGATTATTGGGTCACCTCGTCCGCTGGCGCATTTATTCCGCACGCTCCGACAGTCGATACTTGCGGTTGCGACTCGTCGCCGGCGCTGTGGGCTCAAGCTCGCCTTGAGCAATGAGTGTGTTGACGCGCGACCTAACCTGGGAAATTGTGAGCCCTGTGTGCTCCGCCAACTCGCGCGTACCCAGCTCACCGCAACGCTTAAGTGCCGCCACAATTAAGTCACCGCCGTGGTCGACCGGCTCGACCTTTGAGCGGTAGAGAACCACTTTGAACCGATCGAATCCCGGGCAGAACAGGGGCTCGGCCAAACCATGAGCGCACATGGCGTCGATCATCATCGGAATGCCCGAGCCATTGCCCTCAGCCGGCGAACCGGCGCCATCCGGCAGCGGAACAATCGACATGAGTTTCACGAGCGTCGCGTTGCGGCACCGGGAGCTGCCGTCAAACAAGTTCTCGCGAGTCTTTCCTCCGTATAGGCCGCCGGGGTTCGTCACTTCGATACGGTCATCAAAGACGTCAACAGCGATCGACTGCCCACAGAACCGATCTCCGTATTCTCGGTGGATTACGGCGTTGGCGATTGCCTCGCGCAGGACCTCCTCGGGAATCTCCAGCGAGTCGACACGCGAGACGCCTTGGATTATCGAGGTTCGCCGCAAATTCTTGGCGACTGCCGCGACGGCATCCGAGATCATTTCGCCCAACGTTCCCTCGCAGATCGTACGGTCCATGAACCTCAACGACCCCGCCGCGCCCTTCTGCGTCCCCGCATGAGCAGCCACATCAATATAGAGCTTGGGATAGAACTGCTGAGGGTAAGTGCCCACGGCCAAGAGTCCGGCTTTGGTGATATTGCATTGAGAATCAAAGATGTTTAGGCGCTCCAACTTCGTTTGCTTATCCGACGCGCCGCGCATTGCCCGGGGCGTCAACGAAAAAGCCCGATCTATTGTGCGGTCGACCAACGTCTCGTCGAGATCGTCCGCACCTGCACCCGGCACTGCATCACGGTCGCTCGGAGTCGTTCGCCCATATGACGCCAGCGCGAGTACCTCGGTCGATGAAAGCGGCACGTCTTTGTCGTCGATGCGCTTGTAGCTGCCACCCTGAGCGCCGCGCTCTATTACATAGCAGGGCTTGCTCGACGGATCGAGTTCCTCAATCGTGATGACGAGGACAATGGTGCCCTGGAGCTCCACTCGCTCGATCGCGTATTTGGGCGGATTGGCCAGCTTTCCGCGACCGCCGGCATCGCCCATGCCCGCCACGAATTGGTTGAGCACTTTCTCGGTCTCAAAGTTTGCAACTGGGACAAAACCCGCGCGCTCGCTCACTCCGAGCACGATAATGCCGCCGGCAGTATTTGCGAAAGCGCTGACCGTTTCCCATACGTCGCGGGAAAGCGTCGTAGCGCTCTCTTTCACTTCGACGCTAAGGTCATCCGAGCCCATGCGCTTTAATGACTCGAGCAGGCCGGCCAGCTCGCTTTCGTTCATCTGCATGTCCTTTCGCTCGGTCCTGCGGAGAATGCCGCGAATAGATTTCTTTCATCTCTCAGTTATCTCTCGTAATTATCTCTCATCTTACTGCTATCTCTCATATAAGAGATGAGTGAGAGATGGAAGATAAGATGTCTGCCATCTGTTTCATTTAAACATGTTCTTGCTGGTAGAACAATCGGTATTGAGACAATACCATGATTGCTTGTCTCTTTGCTGCTCAGTTATCTCTCGTATTTATCTCTCGTCTTTCAGTTATCTCTCGTATTAGTGATGAATGAGAGATGAGAGATACGTGGGTGATGGGCGAGCGTGGTTTTTTGGACGGTCGGAAAATCCCTCAAACAAAAAACGGGGCCGGCCTTACGCCGAGCCCCGTTTTTCAAACGGTCAGTTAGTTATCCAACGCGCGAGCATAGCAGTCAACTTTACGCCGCCGCGAACACTCCCAAGCCCGTTCCGATGATGCAGATCGCGAAGATGCCAATAATAATCCAAATGGTCTTGACACCCTTTTTATAGAGGGCAACGCAAGCGAACGTTGCCAGCAAGGGCAGCAGACCGGGGAAGATCGAATCGAACAGATCCTGCAGGACAATCTCCGAACCACCCACATCAAAGGTCAAAGCCGTGGACAGCGAGACCTGTGCCGCAATCATGGCGCCGATAACGGTCATTCCGAGAACGCCGGCAGCATGCGTCATGCGAGACATAAGGTTGTTCTCTTCGGACTGCTGCAGGAACTTGGTTCCCAGGTCGTATCCCAGATGGGCGGCGACGATACGCGTTGCAAAGTTAATCACGGAGTAGATGAGCGCGTACACGATGGGGCCGAGCGGGTTGCCCGTCGACGCGATGCCAATACCAATGCCGGCGGCGACCACGCGGAACGTACCCCAGTAGAACGAATCACCAATGCCGGAAAGCGGTCCCATGAGGCCGACCTTCATAGCGTTAATCGAGGACGTGTCGAAGTTCTTATCGGCAGCCGCCTGCTCTTCCATCGAAACCGTAAGGCCGGCTACAAACGGAAGCACATGAGGCGTGATGTTAAAGAACTCGGTATGGCGATCGAGCGCCGCATAGTAATCGTCGTCGTTGGGATAGATCTTTCGCAGGGGCTTCTGAATGGTGTACATGAAGCCCATTGCCATCATCTTGTCGTACGACTGCGAGCACTGGCTCGTAAACTGGCGAAGGAACATGCTCCGATACATATCGGGAGTCATAATCGCGTCCTTCTTGGCCTCTTTGAGGTCGGTGTTCTGGGTAGCCATTAGAAGTCCTCCTCTTCATCTGCAGCAACCGTCTGCGGACCGGACGAGCCCTCGCGGAAGGCCAGGAGCAGTGCGACGCAAATGGCAGCTGCGGCGACGCCGATAACGTCCATCTTGAGGTAGATGACCATAATGAATCCCAAGAACAGCCAAGGAAGCAGCTTGTTATCGCCCATGGTCCTAATAAGAAGTGCGAAGCCGATGCAGACCATGACGCCGGATGCAACGTTGAGGCCGTCCATCACAAACTGCGGAATCGCGTTGAGCGCATTGTTGATGAGGTCGGCACCAAAGAACAGCGAGCAAAACACCAGCAGTGCAGACGGAATGCCAATCGACAGCGGCACGACGGTCAGATGGTACAGGTTCGCCTTGGCAAGATCGCGATTTGCCAGAGCGGTCTCAATCTTCTTGCAGGCAAAGGCACCCGGAACGGCGTAGCAGAAGTTGCGCCACACCTGAAGGAAGACGGAGACGGGAAGGGCGAGCGCGACGGCAGTTGCCGTGCCCGTACCCGTAATGACGGCAAACGCGCAGCCAAGCACGCCGGAGGCATAGACCTCGGGAGGAACCGCCGCGCCGACCATGATGGCGCCCATGAACATGGACTCCAAAGCAGCGCCGACGATAACTCCCTGCTGGACATCGCCAAGGATCAAGCCGACAAACAGGCTCGTAAACAGCGGACGACTAAGCATCGTAATGCCAAATGCTTGCTCGTCCATAGGCGCCATAATGCGACCAGCGCAACTAGGAGGTACTGGGCAACTATTCTGATTAACCCCAGAAATAAGCCTGCAGGCGAGACGTTCAGAACAGCTCGCCTGCAGACAACCGCAGCAATTTGAGAGGATTAGTAGTTCATCTGGTGGTAGTAGCGACGCGTGGTGAGCGGGTGGTTGCGGACGTGCTCAAGATGGCAGCTCAGGCGCTCGGTGATGGTGTAGGTGACCATCGGGGAGACGATCTTGCGGAACTCGGGGTCGCTGAACGGCAGCTCGACCTCGGCGGTGTCGAACTTGTTCACGCGGACATGGACGCCCTTCTCGTCGGCGAGCATGTGGGTGAAGTTGTCCACGCGGTCCATGAGCTTGCGGGTGTCGTCCTCGCCGTAGAGCATGATGAGGCTCGTGCCCTCCTCGCACAGCTCGATGGTGCCGTGGAAGAACTCGGCGGCGTGGATGGACTTGGTCTTGATCCACTGCATCTCCTCGAGGATGCACATGGCGTAGTCGTAGGCCTCGCCCCAGAGCATGCCGGAGCCGATCACCATGTGGTAGTCGGTGTCCTTGAAGTCCTCGGCCATGGCGGCGCAGCGCTCGTCCTGGGCGTCCTTGGCCTTGATGAGGTACGGAGCGATGTTGCCGAACTCCTCCATGAAGGTGTCGTACTTGGGGAAGGCGCCGGCGTTCTTGAGGAAGCGGGCGACCAGCGTGATCTGGTAGGTGTAGATGGCCTCGCACAGGACGTCGTCCTCGGCGAAGCTGAAGAACTTGTAGTCGGCGTACTCGGTGGCCGGGGTGTTGTCGTTGGAGACATACATCAGCGTGCGGGCGCCCTGCTCCTGGCAGAACTTGGCGGCCTCGATGATCTCGGGGGTGGTGCCGGTACGGGTGGAGAAGACGCAGACCGAGTCCTTGTTGAAGGTCTTGGGCGGGCAGGCGAGGAACTCTGCGGCGATCTCGCAGTGGACATCGACGTCGGCCGTGGTGGTCTCGACCCAATACTTCATCGGGAGCGTGTGGGCCCAGGTGCCGCCGCAGCCGATGAAGAAGATGTTGGAATAACCCTGCTCGCAGACCTCGTCCACGGCAGCCTCAATCTGAGGACGGAGAGCGAGGGCATCGCTCACAACCTTCTCGTAACGAGGCTCATCGAAATTGAACATCCCTTACTCCTAACTCACTTGGATGAACCCTTCATTCATCCCATGACGTTATAATACTTTATATAACTAACTATGCAAGAACTATTTCAGATTTTTTTGATTTTTCTTTAATGAAAAGCCCGCCGATCAAATGATCGACGGACATAGGCATAGAGCATTGGTTCAATAAATGCCGAGCATCAACGTGTTTCCGGCTAGAAAACGTCCTTGGCAAACACCTTAGCGTCATTGGGGACCTGACGGATTTCGATGGCCACGCCATCGCCCAGGAGCTCTTGGATATGCTCGGCATCTTTCTCGGTCGCAAAGATCGCAGGGGTCGGATGAAGCGTGGTCTCAGGGGTCTTTCGAGTTCCGCCCAGATTGATCTCTTTGATGTCTTTGCAACCCTTAGCGAGACGATAGACATCTTCAATCGTCTCAGTGATGATAAACAGCGAATACTTGTCGGTAACGCCGCTGTTGAGCGCCTCGATAGCAGCGTCAACATCCTTGATGACGAGTTTAACGCCGTTGGGGCGGGCGAGCCTCAAGGCCGCCTTCCTCATGTCGTCTTTTGCCACAGCATCGCTGGCAAGCAAGATGCAATCTACATCCAAAGCGTGAGTCCAGGACATGGCAACTTGGCCGTGAATCAGTCGGTAATCAACTCTCGTAAGCTTAATCATCGTTATCATCTCCGCACGTGATAAAGGGAATGACAGGTGTGGCCCCTAGCAAGGGCTCGAACCAGAACTAACTAGAACTCTTCTTCCTCGGCGCCGGCAAGCATGTCCGCCGCCTCGCAAAGCTGAATAAACGAACGCGATCCCTCGACCGCGGCTTTGGCCTTGTCCGCATCCAGGGAGTCCAGCTGTGTAACCATTTCCACCAGCAGCGGCAAGTTCATTCCAGCGATTAACGTAAACGATCCGTCGGTCTGCCTCTGAATGAATTCGTTGTTTACAGAGCCGCCAAAGATGTCAGTCACGACAAACCAAGAGTCGGCAGGGTCCCTCGTCTCCATCCATGCATCAATCAACGCCGCGACGTCCCTTGAATCGTCATCGACATAGGCGCACAGGCACTCGATTCGGTCGTTGGTGCCCATCAGAATCTCCAGAGAGCTTTTCATGCCTTGGGCGAGATAACCATGACTCGCTAGCAATATCTTATTCATAGTTCTCCAATACCAATAGGACGTACTATATTGTCATAACAAAGTATATTAGCAATCTACCCTACGTGGTGTGTCTATTTTCCAAATCCGCGAACGGTAACAATTGGTCGGTAAATCGACCAATCTATCTTTAATTTACAAATAGAACTTCAGTCGCTCGGTGCAGTACACCTGACGGGAGATGAAAAGCGGCTCGCCACTTGGGGCATAACGTCTATCGACAAACAGAAGCAGCGAAGAGTCCAGCTCCACGTTAAGGTATGCCGCCTCGAGCTCGCTCGCATAGCAGACCTCGAGCGTACGCGTGTTGGGACCCATCTTGATCCCCTGGCGATCGAGTACCGCCATCAGTGAATCATCGAGGGACTCATGCTCCAAAAAAGAAAGCGCAGCGGAATAGCTATTGGTTTCCAGCATCGTGGGCTTGCCATCCACAAGGCGCAGACGACGGCTACGCAATACCTTTTGGGTATCGTCTACGCCCAGGAACTTCGCGTCTCGCAGACTTGGGAAGTCCCAGCCCATTTCGAGAACCCTGGTAGACGCCTGTTTGCCCGCAAGCTGGCACGAATGGGTAAAGCTCTCACGGTCGTCCGCGGCATACATCTGCGTGTCCGACGAAACGAACGTGCCCTTGCCGCGGGCCCTCTCAACAAGCCCAGCATCTTCCATTTCTTTAATTGCGGAGCGAACCGTTATTCGGCTCACGCCAAATTGCTCGATGAGCTCCGCCTCGGTCGGGAGCTTATCTCCCGGGCGGTACGTGCCGTTGGCGATCGAATCAGAAAGCGCACGAACAATCTGTTTGTACAGGGGGATAACGCTATTTGCTTCAACCATATCAACCATACCTTTGCAAGGAATCAGCAGCTTATAGATAGATGACTTATATTGTATTAGAACTTTTTAGGAGTCCATATATTTCCTAAATGATTCGGTAAACGGGGTGTTATTTCACTTTAGCGGGATGCAGCGGCTACCCGCGGCATTCGTTATCAACCTAGCTAGGCTAGTCCACCCACATCGTCTCCAGTTCGCCGCAGAGCCGCGGCCCCATATGGGTATACTCTCGAGGATTCGACTCGATTCGCCCCCGCTGGGGCGTCAAAGGAGACTACATATGTCCACTACCTCAACCGACCCGCGCGCCGCTGCTGCCGCGCTGCTGGTGCCCGGCACCACCTGCCACGGCTTTGCCGTCGAGCGCTGCGAGACCGTGCCCGAGCTCGACTCGGACGCCTACGTGCTGCGCCACACCGCCTCGGGCGCTCGCCTGCTGTACCTGGCGTGCGACGACGAAAACAAGGCCTTTGCCATTGGCTTTAAGACGCCGCCGGCCGATTCCACCGGCGTGTTCCATATTCTTGAGCACTCGGTGCTGTGCGGATCGGCCAAGTTCCCCGTCAAGGAGCCATTCGTCGATCTGATCAAGAGCTCCATGCAGACGTTCCTCAACGCCATGACCTACCCCGACAAAACCATCTACCCCGTTGCCACCACCAACGAGCAGGATCTGTACAACCTGATGGACGTGTACCTGGACGCGGTGTTCAACCCGGCCATCTATACCAAGCCCACCATTTTTGAGCAGGAGGGCTGGCACTACGAGCTGGACCTGCCGGAGGGCGCCGAGGGCGAAGGCAGCGCCGCCAGCCTGCGCGAGGGCACGCTGCGCTATAACGGCGTGGTGTTCAACGAAATGAAGGGCGCGCTGTCCGACCCCATGAGCGTGCTGGACGATGCTGTTAACGCCGCACTCTATCCCGACACCGCCTATGCGCACGAGAGCGGCGGCGACCCACGCGCGATTCCCGCGCTCACCTACGAGCAGTTCCTGGATACGCACGCGCGCCACTACAATCCTTCCAACTCTTACATCACGCTCTACGGCGACCTGGACGTGGACCGCGCGCTGGCATTTTTGGACGAGCGCTATCTGTCGCAGTCGAGTGCTGCGAGCCGCCGCATGGACGCTGCCGTCGCCGCCGGCGAGGACCCGTCCACGCTGGCGCCCAATCCGCTGGGCGTGCAGGCGCCCGTGACCTGCGAGTATAAGCGCGTCGAGATGGCCACCACGCCCGAGAACGCCCTGGTGGGCCTGGGTCTTGTGCTGGGCAGCGCACTCGACCGCAAGCGCACGATCGCGGCGGACATCCTGTTCGAGGCGCTGCTGGGTTCCAACGAGGCACCAGTTAAGAAGGCCATTCTGGCCGCCGGCCTGGGCGGCAACGTGGTGAGTTACACCGCGGCCGAGAGCCTGCAGCCCTACGAGCTCATCATGCTGCAAAACGCGCAGCCCGGCGTGGCGCACGAGCTGCGTCGCGTGTTCCAGGACGCCTGCCGCGACCTGTGCGAGCACGGCGTTCCGCGCGAGCGCCTGGAAGCCATCATCAGCAGCAACGAGTACGACCTGCGCCAGCGCGACTATGGCATCGCCGACGGCGTGGCCATTGCGTGCGACGCGCTGAGCACGTGGCTCTACGATGACGACGCCGCGACGCTGGCACTCAAGTACGGCCCGGTGTACGAGGAGCTGCGTGGCGAGCTGGACGGCAGCTATTTTGAGGACCTGCTGCGCGAACTGGTGCTGCAGAACGACCACATGGCTCTGGTCGAGCTGGTGCCGGTGGACGCCGCCGAGGGTTCGGAGGGTGCCGAAGCCGCCGAGCTGGCAGCCAAGCGCGACGCCATGACCGATGCCGAGCTGGCCGACGTGGTCGAGCGCACGGCCGCGCTGCGTGCCGCGCAGGAGGCAGAGGACACACCCGAGGCCAAGGCCACGCTGCCGCGCCTGCGCGTGTCCGACATTGGCGAGGTGCGCCCCGAGCCGCCACTGGTCGTGGACACGACTGCGCCCATCCCCTGCCTGCGCCACGGCATCCCCACCAACCGCCTGGCCTACGCCATGCAGTACTTCGACCTGAGCTGCGTCGCATTTGAGGACCTGCCCTACGTGACGCTGCTCTGCCGCCTACTCAAGCAGCTGCCCACGCGCGAGCATTCGGCCGAGGAACTCGACAACCTGCTTGCCGGCAAGCTGGGCTTTTTGAGCTTTACGACCGAGGTCATGACGCAGCCCGACGTGGACGACGTGCGCCCCTACCTGCTGGTGAGCGCCGGCGCCCTGTCCGAAAAGATTGACGCGCTGGCAAGCCTGCCGCGCGAGGTGTGGTCGAACACACTGTTGCTCGATGCTGACGCCGACCGCGTTCGCGACGTGCTCACGCAGATTCGCATTGGGCTCGAGCAGGGCTTTATCAACAACGGTCACTCGGCGGCACTCGGTCGCGCGATGAGTTACAGCTCGCCTTCGGCCGTAGTGCGCGAACAGCTTTCGGGCGTGGACTTCTACCTGTTCCTGCGCGATCTGCTCGAGCACTTTGACGAGCGACTGGACGGTCTGCGTGCCAAGCTTGCCGAGCTGGCAGACCGCATCTTTGTGGCCGATGGCTGCCTGGCGAGCTTTACCGGCAGTGACGAGGACTTTGACGCGTACTGGGATGCTGCGGGCGACCTGGGGCTGGGCGCTGGCGACGGCGCTGCCAGCGGCACGCTCGTGGTGCCGGAGCCGCACGACCGTCACGAGGCGTTCGTTATCCCCAGTGACATCTGCTTTGCGGCAAGCGCGTGCGACCCGCGTCGCCTGGGCATCGACGTGACGGGCGCCTGGGCGGTTGCCGCCAACGCGCTCTCCTACGACTACCTGTGGAACGAGATCCGCGTGAAGGGCGGTGCGTACGGCTGCGGATTCCGCGCTGCCGGCGAGCGTCAAGCGGCGTTCTACACCTACCGCGACCCGGCAATCGACCCCTCGATTGAGCGCGTGGCGCGCGCGGGCGAATGGCTCGGCAGCTTTGAGCCCGACGAGGCCGCCTTTGAGGGCTTTATCGTGAGCTGCGTGAGCGGCATGGACGCGCCGGTGAAGCCCTATGCGCTCACCAAGCGCCGCAACACGACCTACCTGGCCGGGCTCGATTCGCATGCGCGCGAGGAGCGTCGCGCCCAGATGCTCGCCGCAACGCCCGGTGAGCTGCGCTCGCTCGGCACCGATGTGACGCGCATCGCAGCCGCGTCGCCCACCTGCGTCTTTGGCGGCCGAGACGTCATCGCCAAGAGCAACGCCGGCTTCAACGTAGTCGACCTGCTGAGCTAACCACAACAAAGGTAGATTTTTGGGACATGCCTGAAAATCTACCTTTTCTTTTGCCGCAGTCTGTCGGTTTATCTCGATCTGTAACGCCAAGACGGCAATATCGGCTCCAGATGTTACAGATCGAGACGTTTCCGGATGACGCCGGCCCTTTGTCTCAATCTGTAACATTTAGGTCCGATTTTGCCGAGCAACTGTTACAGATCGAGACAAACCGCCGCGAACACCTGCTCTTCGTCAAAACCCACGAAGGTGTCCATGAGCTGCCCCCTTTGCGATGATTTGTGTGGTGGTTTGGGTGTTTGCCCAGATAAAACCTGCCAAAATAAACCTGTCCCTTTTTGGCAGGTTTGCTAGAGGAGGTTGGGATGGACAAGGCTGAGTTGCGGCGGACGGCGCTTGCTCGGCGCGATGCAATTGATTTGGATGTGCGGGCGGCGAAGTCTGCCGTTATCTGTGCGCGACTTGTTGAGCTGTTGGATCGCTCGGATGCCGCGGCGCCGCACACCGTTGCCGCCTATGCCGCGATGGGTTCCGAAGTCGATCCTGCCGCGTTTGCCGCAGCGGCCGCCAAACGCGGCTGGCGCGTGGCCTATCCGTGCATGCTCTCGGCAATTGATGCCGCAGCTTGTGGCCAGCGCATGTGCATGCGGGCAGTTGCCGCCGACGATGCGTCCGCGGCTCCGTTTATCGCCCACCCCACGCGGGCCTTTGCGGCCACGGACATCGACAGCAGCCGCTTCCCTATCGTGCCTGCCGAAGCTCTCGATATGATCGTCGTGCCGCTCGTAGCCTTCGACCGCACCGGTGCGCGCTTGGGCTACGGCGGCGGCTGCTATGACCGCTACCTGCCCATGCTCTCGCCCGCATGCCAAATCATCGGCATCTCCTTTGACGAACAGTGCGTCGGCCACATCCCCACCGACGCCCACGACTTGCCACTACCCCACATCATCAGCGCCTGATCGCCGCTGTTTCGCACCCGCAAGATGAGCGTGGAAAATCTCCCACTTTGGGCCCCCTTACGAGCCAAAAATGGGAGATTATCCACGCTCATTCAACAAGCGTCCAGATTTCCACGCTCGTCCGTCTGATTTTCCACGCTCGTGCAGCCAAACGCTTTGCAACTGCCTCAGCACGCACGCGGCACGCCGGCGACCTTGAGCTTGCGATCGAGCTTTGTCGGATCCCTTAGATCATCCCAGCACAAGCGCACGATCTTGCAGTTATCAAGCAGCGAAAGCCTCGACTCGCGCTGACGCTCATCGAACTGCGCCTTTGCGAGCTTGCCCTCCTCCGCCGCTTTCTCGCTTTTAACGAATCCGTCGAACTCACCGATAATCAGCTGGTCGCCCACGCGCCACAAGTAGTCGACGCGATACGGCCGTCCCGGCTCAACCGGGTCGAACAGCTCAACTTGCAGCTCCGGCGTCTGCCAGCCGCGCTCGATCATCAGGGCACGTGCCTTGGACTCGCCACCGCTTTCCGACAGGCCATCGGCACACCGCGCAACCCTGCGCGCCATCACAACACCGCGACGATTCAGGCCAAGCTTATCGACCGTCTCAACGAGATGCTCCTTCGACAAAAGTTGCTCATGGAGTGCCGAATCCGCGATGATCAGTCCCTCGACAAACGATGCATCGACCAAGCAATCCGTAATCGTTTGATCGATATCGGTTACGGCAATATCCATCTGGGTGGCCCGTGTTTGACGAGCATAGCGATGACGAATGACCTGAGAGCCCGGCGTCGTCGATTGGGCCGGCATCGCGGCGATATGGATGTGCGTCAAATTGGCATGCGAAACCGAAAGGCCATAGATAACAGCTGCCGTATAGGAGCAAAATGTCCAATCGGGGTGCTTTTGCGCAAGCGCCCGCACCCGATGCAGATAACGCTGCCGAAACTTGAGCTCGGACCAGTATTCCGGACGCGCATACAGCCCCGGCATGACCGCCTCTAGACTTCCCGCTTCCGCCCGCCGCTCAATCTGCTTTGCCTCCGCCGCCGTGCGCGCGTACACGCAGCTCATCTGCTGTTCGCACGCCTTAATGTGACTTGCAAGTCTTTGATTCGCCGTCATGTTTCCCATGTCGCCTCCCAACTCTTGGAACGGCGCAAACGTACCAGACGGTTTCATGCGAAGTCTGACCAAATACCGTCCAGGCGCTGACCAAATGCTTGACGGTTTTGGACGTTTTAGGCTGATGGCTTATATCTGCAGGTAGAAGCCTTGCCAAGAGGTCCCTGTCTCCACATTTTGAGGCCTTGGTCCATTGGATTATCAGAAAGAAAAACCCGTCGAGATTCAAGACTACGCCAAATGCGACTTTGCCTCTGCATGCACCGTCTCTTAGCCGAGCCATCGGCATCTACATGCCTAAAAAATGAGCGTGGATAATCTCCCGTTTTGAGCCTAGTTTTGAGCCAAAAGTGGGAGATTATCCACGCTCGATTTGTAAACGTCCGAAAATCCACGCTCGTGTGTCCGAAAATCCACGTTCGTCACGCCGCGAGCACAGCAACGGCCGCAGCAGCAACCACAGCTACAGCCGCAGCCTAGTGCTCCTCGCCGGCTCGGGCTAGGTCGTAGGGCGTGGTCTGGTAGACGTAGTAGTTGAGCCAGTTGGTGTAGAACAGCTGAGCTTGGCTGCGCCAGACGTTGCGCGGCTCGGCGGAGGGGTCGTCGCCCGGGAAGTAATGCGCCGGCACCTGAGGGTTGAGGCCGCGCTTCACGTCGCGCTCGTACTCCAGGCGCAGCGTGTCGGTATCGTACTCGGGGTGGCCAAATACAAAGAAGCGACGGCTGTCGGTCGACTTGACGATGTACAGGCCAACCTCATCGGACACGGCCACGACCTCAAGCTGCGACTCGGCCTCCACGTCCTCGCGGCGCACATCGGTGTTGCGCGAATGCACGGCATAGAAACGGTCGTCAAAGCCGCGGACCAGCGGGCTTTGCGGCTTCACCAGATAATGCTCAAATACGCCACTCGCCTTTGCCGGCAGGTCGTACTTCTGGATACCGTAATGATGGTACAGACCGGCCTGCGCGCCCCAACAAATGTGCAGCGTAGAGTGCACGTGCGTGGTGGACCAATCCATGATCTGGCAGAGCTCGGGCCAGTAGTCGACCTCTTCGAACGGCATCTGCTCCACCGGCGCGCCCGTGATGATCAGGCCGTCGTAGTGGATGTCGCGGATGTCGTCGAACGTGCGGTAGAACGTCTCCAAGTGGCCGGCGCTTACGTGCGTGGCCTCGTGCGTCTTGGTGCGCAACAGGTCCACCTCCACCTGCAGCGGCGTGTTGGAGAGCTTGCGCATGATCTGCGTCTCGGTGGCAATCTTGGTGGGCATGAGGTTGAGGATGAGCACGCGCAGCGGACGGATGTCCTGGTGCAGCGCGCGGTACTCGGTCATGACAAAGATGTTCTCGCTCTCGAGCTGCGCGGCGGCAGGGAGGGCGTCGGGAATGCGAATGGGCATGGATGCTCCTTACGAGTCAGTTGCAGCTATGGTACAACGACCGGCCCCATCCGCGCGAGCGCATCGCCCAGCGATGCCGTCAGCGGCCCAAATCACTCCAAAAGTAGAGATTAAGGCATGTCCCAAAAATCTACGGCGCTTTAGTCTAGCAAAGTGGTGGCAGGACGCTACAATGGTTCGACGCGAAAAACTCGGCCGAAAGGATACGTATATGTACCAGACGCGTAAGATCGGTGTGGTCGGCCAGGGCCACGTAGGAGCACATGTCGCCAACAGCCTGCTTATGCAGGGCATTGCCGATGAGCTGTACCTGTGCGATATCAACGAGGCCAAGGTGACGTCCGAGGTCCAGGACCTGCGCGACTCCCTTTCGTTTGTCCCGTACAATACCAAAATCGTCAACTGCTACGACCACTACGAGGAGCTGGCCTGCTGCGACGTCATCGTCAACGCCGCCGGCAAGGTCGCGCTGGCCGCCGGCAACCGCGACGGCGAGCTGTTCTTTACCACCGATGCCGCCCGCACCTTTGCCAAGCGCATCGTCGACGCCGGCTTTGACGGCATCTTCGTGAGCATCTCCAACCCCTGCGACGTCGTGTGCACCGAGTTGTGGCACCTGACCGGCTACGATCCCAAGAAGATCATCGGCTCGGGCTGCGGCCTGGACTCCGCCCGCCTGCGCACCGAGATCTCCAAGAAGGTCGGCGTGAGCCCCAAGTCCATCGACGCCTATATGATCGGCGAGCACGGCTTTAGCCAGCTTGCAGCCTTTAAGGCCGCGACCATCGCCGGCAAGAGCCTTAACGAGCTTCAGGCCGAGAACCCCGACAAGTACGCCTTCGACCACATGGAGGTCGAGGAGCTTGCACGCAAGGGCGGCTATGTGACCTACCAGGGCAAGCAGTGCACCGAGTACGCCGTCGCCAACTCCGCCGCGCGCGTCTGCGCCGCTGTGCTTCACAACGAGCACGCCGTGCTTTCCGCCTCCACGCTCATGACCGGCCAGTATGGCGAGGAGGGCATCTTCACCTCCCTGCCGTGTGTGATCGGTGCCGAGGGCGTCGAGGAGGTCTACACGCTCGACCTTTCCGAGTATGAGCTCGAGGGCTTCCACAAGAGCTGCCAGCACATTCGCGACAACATCGCCCAGCTCGACTGGTGGGACGCCGAGGCATACGACGCGAAGTAGGCCGCCGGCTGCCGCAACCTTGCGAATCTAAGCGCGATACTAAGCGGGCCGCGCCGGAAATCCCCGGCGCGGCCCGCTTTTTTTGCTCATGCAACACCCTCGCACATTTAGGTCTAATACTTTTCCCGAGAAGTGAACGAGTAAAATCGAGCCCCCGAAGCATCGACATTTTTCAGGCGCTGTTTCCTGCGGTTCCGTCGGGTTTTTCCTGCAGTTTTGCCGCCAAAAAGTGTGGATGCTTCGGGGGTCCAAAATAGGTCGTTCACATCGCGGAAAAGTATTCACCTTCGTTTTCGCGCAAACACAAATCCGGCCGCCACAACGCAAAACGGGGCCCGCGCGCAGCGCAGACCCCGTCAAAAAGATAATTCCCGTTACCTAGTACTGCTCGATGCCCATGTAGCGACGGATCTCGGGGCTGTGGTCGAACACCTTGCCGCGGGCGGCGCGCAGCTCGCAGCTCATCGCGTAGAAGAAGATCGGCTCCAGGAACGAACGGACGCTGGCGGGCACCTCGCCCACGCCGTATTCGAGCGCATCGAGCACCATGACCGTATCGGTGTGCGTGTTGAGGAACGCGAGTGCACGCTCCTCCATGGGGCGGCACTCGCCCGATCCGAGCTGCACAAAGTAGAACACGCCGGGCTCGGTAGCCTCGAAGGGGCCGTGGAAGTACTCGCCGGAGTGGATATAGCAGCAGTGCTGCCACTGCATCTCCATGAGCGAGCAGATGGCCATGGCGTAGGTCTGACTAAAGTTGGGGCCGGACCCCAGGATATAGAAGAACTTGTGCTGCTGGCAGAGCTCGGCAAAGCGGGCGCCCAGCTCGGCGTTGACCTTCTCGCGGGCGGCGGGCAGCAGCACATCCATCTGCTTGAGGCCCTCGTACATGTCGGCGAGCGCCTCGTAGCCTTCCTGCTGGTCGAGCAGCTCGGCAGCGATCAGGGCGCCGATGCCCTGCGGCACCTCGGCCTGCGACACGCCCTCGCCCCAGGGGTAGACCCAGGTAGTCCACTTGCCGTTATCGATCTTGGAGCCCTCGCAGTCGGTGAGGGCGACGACCTCGGCGCCGGCGGCCAGTGCCATCTCGCAGCCGTCGACGACCTCCTGCGTGTTGCCGCTGTGGCTGCAGGCAATAACGAGCGACTTCGGCCCTAAGCTCTTGGGGGCCATCAGGCAAAACTCGCGTGCCGTGTAGACCGTCGAGGTAAACGTGGTGGCCTCGCGCTTGAGCAGCTCGTTGGCCGGCATCAGGTCGATCATCGAACCGCCACAAGCGATCCAAAAGACGTTTTCGATCTTGCCCTTGCGCTCGATAATTTCCTGAACCAGATCATGTGCGTTCATGGTGGTGCCCCTCCTTGTGTGGCGGTTTAGAACGACGACAGCTCGTACCTGCTGTCGTTCTATGTTGTCCTATATATAGCACGCACGACGACACCCGTGAAGTCATTTCACCAAATTTGTTCTATATTGTTCTATCTGTGGACGTTAGATGTCGAACACGTAGCGCGAGCCCACGATCTTTTGGCGCCCGAGCAGCAAGGGCCGCTCGTCCTCATCGGTAAAGTACGCCTCCATATAAAACAGCGGCTCGCCGACCGGCACCTCCAACAGCGGGGCTGCCTGAGCATCGGCAAGCGCAATCTCCACAGTACAGGGGTCGGACTTGAGCGGCGCGCGGCCCGAATGCTCGGCAACGAGCGCAAAGATCGAGTTATCGGTGAGGTCCTTATCGGCAAGTGTCTGCAGATAGGGATGGTCAGCCAGCACAAAGGCGTTGTTCTCGAGCATGACGGGGATGCCGTCGGCCGTGCGCACGCGCTCGACCACGATAAGCTCGCAGCCGGGCTCTACGCCAAAGAACGCCGCGTCCTCGCGCGTCGCCACAACCACCGTGCGCGATACCAGGCGCGCACCCGGCACCATGTCGTTGGCAGCGCAACCCTCGGAAAAGCTCTGAACGTCACCCTTCTGGACAATCTTGCGCTTGAGTTTGGGCGCGCACACGAACGTGCCCCTCCCCTGCTGGCGGTTGAGATACCCCGCGCGCGACAGCTCCTCGATGGCGCGGCGCACGGTGATGCGTCCCACGCCGTAGTACTTCGCGAGCTCCATCTCGGAAGGAATGCGCGAGCCGGATGCGTACACGCCACGCGCGATCTCGCCCTTTAGGTCGTCCATAACCTGCTGGTACAGCGGCACAGCGGACACCTCAGTGCGCTCGGTTTTATCATCGGATGCCATCGTTATGCTCCATTCCGTGCATGCTCGGACTCAAACTCTTCAATCGCCGCCATAAACTGCTCGCCAAAGGCGTCGGCCTTTTTCTCGCCGATGCCGTTGACCTGGATAAGCTCGTCGCGCGTCTGTGGGCGTAGGCGGCACAGGCCGCGCAGGGCCTTGTCGGAAAAGACCATGTACGGCGCCATCTCCAGCTCCGTCGAGATCTCCTTGCGGAGGGCACGCAGGCGCTCGAACAGCTCGGCATCGTCGCCAACACGCGGGCGCTGATCCAGCTCGGCCTCCTCGCGCAGCAGATCGACGGCGCGGCGGGCGCGGGCCGAGGCCTTGCGCTTGGACGCACGACGCTTAACGGTAAAGGCGAACGCCTCATCCTCGACCTCGACGGCACGCGGACCCAGCCCCACGACCGGGTACTGCCCCTGCGAGGTGGCCAGATAACCGCGGCCGCACAGCTGGCCGATGATGTCCTTGATGCGCCCGACCGATTCGCTCGACAGCTCACCGTAGCCGCGGTCCTCGTCCAGATGCATCTGGCGAATGCGCTCGGTGTTGCCGCCGTGGAGCACATCGGCGATGAGCGACTTGCCAAAGCGCATGGGACGCGTGGCCACATAGCGCACGGCAGCGCGGGCCATATCGGTGACGTCCTCGACCTCGAACTGCGTGAGGCAGTTGCTGCAGTTGCCGCAGCTCTCGACGTCGTCCGTGGCGGTGCCGCCCGTACTGGCCGCGGCATGCTCGGCCGCGGCCTCGTCGCCAAAGTAGCGCAGCATGTATTCGCGCAGGCAGCCGGTGGTATTGCAGTAGCCCTCCATCTGGCTGAGCAGACGATATCGATTCTGGAGCGCCCACGCGCGCTGCTCGTCGTCGAGCGCCTCATCGGCAGCATCGCCGCGGTCGATCAGAAAGCGGCGCATGCGAAAATCGTTGCCGTTCCACAGCAAGTAGCAGCTGGACGGGTCGCCATCGCGGCCGGCGCGGCCCGCCTCCTGGTAGTAGGCTTCGATGCTCTCGGGCACGTTGTTGTGGATCACGTAGCGCACGTTGGGCTTGTCGATGCCCATGCCAAAGGCGTTGGTGGCAACCATCACCTGGATATCGTCGTCGATAAAGGCGCGCTGGCTTTGGCGACGGGCCTCGTTGCCCATGCCGGCATGGTAGCGGCCAACGCGAATGCCGCTGGGGCCCAGCGCCTCGGCAAGCTCGCCCGCCAGCGCATCGACCGTCTTGCGGGTCGAGCAATACACGATACCGCTCTCGCCCGAATGCGCGATCACATAGTCGCGCACCCACGCGGTCTTGGCCTTGTCGCCCATCTCCTCGCAACCAAAGTAGAGGTTCTTGCGATCAAAACCCGTCACCACCGTCGCGGGGTTTTGCAGGCCGAGCATCTGCTGAATGTCCGCACGCACGCGCTCGGTCGCCGTGGCGGTAAACGCCGCCACGATCGGGCGCCGCGGCAACGAATCAATAAACTCGCGAATCTGCAGGTAAGCGGGGCGGAAATCCTGGCCCCATTGGCTCACGCAGTGGGCCTCGTCAATGGCCACGAGCGGCACGCCAATGCCGGCGGAACCCGCAGCCTCCTGCGCAAAGGCCAAAAAACGCGGCTCGAGCAAGCGCTCGGGCGCCACGTACATAAGCTGGTAGCGGCCCTCGCGCGCCCGCTTGAGCACGGTGTTTTGCTGGGCCGGAGTAAGGCTGGAGTTGAGATAGCTGGGTCGCGCACCCGCCGCGAGCAACGCACGGGTCTGGTCCTCCATAAGCGACAGCAGCGGACTCACCACAAAGGTGATGCCGGGCAGCATGAGCGCGGGCACCTGGTAGCAAATGGACTTGCCGGCGCCCGTGGGCATAACACCCAGCGCATCACGACCGGCAAGGATCGCATCGACCATGCGGTCCTGTCCCGGGCGAAACGAGGTGTAGCCAAAATAGGCGCCAAGCGTGTCGAGCGCCATCTGCTGCATGCTATCGGTCATGGTTTCCTAACGTTCAAGTCATCTGCCGCCGATTATACGCCGCCACGCGGACAGCAGCACACGGCCGCCGCCCAGACTAGTCGTTTAAGAACGCCCCCAACGGCTAAGGAGTGTCCCCAGGTGCCGGCAGAAAAGGAACGTCCCCAAGTGCCGGCCCGGCAACGCCGATGTTTTGGCGCGGACAGCGAAAGCCCGCCAGAGCGAGCAAGGTGCCTTGAAACGAGGCAGCATTGACCTTCTGGTCATGCCGCCGAAGTTGAAAGGCAGATTGCCGCTCTGGCGGGCTTGCAGCGTCGAGCCGTTACGCGGTTTGGTAAAACCGCGTAACTTACATGACCATAACGTAGCGCGATCCCACGTAGTACTGCTTACCCATCAGAACCGGCTCGCCATTGGGACCGGTAAAGCTTGCACGCAGGTTGAGCAGCGGATCGTGCGGAGCAATGCCCAACTCGGCCGCCTGCTCGGTATTGGCACGAACGGCCTCGACCGTGCGGTAGCCAACCGAGACAATCGGCGTTCCGCCAACACGCTCGACCTCGGCAAAAATCGACTTGTCCTCAAGATCGGCCGTCAACAGCTCACGGTAGGCGTCAAACGGCACAAAGATGTTCTCCTCAAAGATGGGCTCGCCGTCGGCTGTACGCACGCGCTTAATATGCAGCAGCAGCGCGTCCTTTTGCAGGCCAAAGAACTCCATCTCGTTTTGACGTGCCGGCACAATCTGGCGATCGACCACATGCGCGCCCGCCTTCATGCCGTTGCTGGCACACAGCGCGGTAAACGTCTGCAGCGTCGAAGCGTGGAACTGACGATTGATGTGCGGCGTGGAGACAAAGGTACCACGACCCTGCTGCTTAACCAGGTAGCCATCGGAGCACAGCTCCTCGACGGCGCGGCGCACCGTAATGCGGCTCACGTCGTACTGCTCGGCTAGCTCAAGCTCGGACGGAATACGCTCCTTGGGTGCATAAACACCTTTCTCGATCGCATCCTTGATTTCGTCGTAAATCTGCTGGTAAAGCGGTGCATTTTTGGGCGCAGGCATATCTAATCACTCTTATCTAAATATCGAAATAACTAATACGTATATAACGTCTAGTTTCATATTACCTCATAATGATAAAACGATACACCCTCCCTACCAAAAAGCGACAGCTTCATTTTGGTAGGTTTTATCTGGGCAAACGAGAGCCTCTCGAAAGCAACGGGGCTTTCGGGGGGCTCGTTCGGATGGGTTGCGCAGGACCGGCAAAATGCCAATACTCTACTTGCCGTCGTCCTGCTGCAGGCTGTCCTGTTCGCTGAGGCGCGCCTGCCTGCTGGCCATGCGTGCGGGCTTGTCGGGATCGGGAACGGCCGTGGGCATGGGCTCGTCGACATGACCACCCCACCAGCCGCCCACAAAGTTGAGCGTGTGGAACACGTTGATCACGGCGCCGGGATCAACGTCGCACACCAGCTTGATAATGTCCTGACTCTCGTAGGTCGAGACAACGGTGTTCAGCAGGTACATCTTTTCGCGGCTATATCCGCCGACGACCTCGGCGCAGCTAATGCCGTGCTGAAAATGGTTTACGTAGGCAGTCATGACCTCGTCTGCCTTACGCGTCGTGATCTGCAGCGTCACGCGATCGTAGCGACGATAGAAACTGTCGATAGTCTTGGTCGAAATAAACTGGAACACGATGGAATACGCCGCCTTGTCCCAGCCAAACATAAAGCCAAAGATCGCCAGGATAAAGCAGTTGAAACCAAAGATGACGCCCCAGATGGTCTTGCCCGTGTGGTTGGAAACCCACAGCGCGATAAAGTCGGTGCCGCCGGTGGATGCGCCGGATTTAAGCGCGATGGCAGCGCCCAGACCCGAGACCACGCCGCCAAAAATGATGAGCATGATCTTGTCGCCCAAAAACGGCGCGAAGTGAAAGACGTTGAGGAACAGCGATGAGAGCACGACCTGCATCATCGAGAAGATGACGAAGCGCTTGCTAATGCCGCTCCAACATAGGAGCGCCACGGGGATGTTGAGCGCGAGCATGCCGAGCGAGATGTCGATATGAACGCCACCCAGCGAGGTAACGCGATCGAGTAGGACCGCGACGCCGGTAAGACCGCTCGGAAGCAGGTCGGCGGGCTGAATGAACGCCTGGATCAGAAATGTCTGGAGAACGGCGGAAATGGTGACCGCCACAGCGGTAATGGCACGGCGGACGATGGTGAGGCGGCCGAGCACGAGCACGCGGTCCGTGAGCTGATCGATGGCGTTCGCCACGCAGGCTCCTTTCGAAGGCAGATGTAGTTGTGGGGTATGTCCGCGATTGTAGCATGGAGCGTGCGGGGGCGCTTCAATTCACCCTCTCTCGACAACCAAAGCGGGACCAGCAACCCCACGACCAAAGGCCCAAATTACAAGTGAGTAGACTTTACGCGACCTGCAGAGCACACCCAAAACCGCCACCCCTGTGACCTGCGGTTTTACAAAGGAAGATATGCATTGTGCTCGGCCTGCGCCAAAAAGTCTACTCACTTAGTCCGAATCGAAGCCAAACGGATCAAAATCGAAACCAAATTGAGCCAGTCCACCGCAAAAAACGTTTGAACCCGTGCTTCTCGCGGCGGATTGACACTACAAAGCGGCCAAAATGTCGGTCAGATTATCAATAACGGCATCGGCTCGCGATTGATCGAGGTTGACACCCTCGTGCGGACGCAGCGCCAGGACGCGGGCGCCGGAGCGCTTACCAGCCTCGATGCCCAAAGGCGAATCCTCGATAACCAGGCACTCGGCAGGCTCCACCCCCAGTGCCTCCATGGCACGCAGGTAGATCTCGGGGTCGGGCTTAAACGCACTGCACTCGTGACCGCTGATGGTGTAGTCCAGCACGTCGGGGATACCGGCAATCTCCACCAGCTCGTCGATCAACTCGCGATAGGACGAGCTCGCGATGGCACACTTCACGCCGCGCTCGTGCAGTGCGCGCATCACCGGCTCCGTCTGCTCGTTGAGCAGCTCGGCATACGGAACGGGATGGTCCGGGCTATAGACCTGCTTGTACTCCACGCGCAGACGCTCGCGCAGCTCAACATCGTCGGGCACCAGCGCCTCCCAAATGGCCGGCTCGTTAGACCCCGAAAGATCGGGGATCTCGTCAAAGTGGAACCCCTTCTCCTCCATAAACGCCACGCGACGACGGTTGTAGAACCACTCGGTATCGACCAGCACGCCGTCCATGTCAAACAGCACTGCTTTGATCATACGCATCTCCTCCCACCTGCCAAAAAGGGACAGGTTTATTTTGGTAGGTTTTATCTGGGGTTTTGTGGCGCGACGGATACGCCCTCCCCAGAGCAAAAAAGGGGACGGGGCGCAAACCCCATCCCCTCTCAATCAACCCGTAAGGTCTACTTACTTGTGATTAGTAGGAAAGCTTCCACATGTAGCGACGCATGGTCAGCGGGTGCTGACGGGCCTCGGCGATCTGGTTGCCGTACTCGCGCATAACGGCGAGGTGCAGCAGCGGGTTGAAGTAGGTGATGACGCTCGCGGGCACGGCGTCAGCCAGGCCGTAGTCCTTGGAGTCGATCAGAGCGACCTTGGCGCCCATGCGCTCAAGGAAGGTGAGGGCGCGGGCGTCCATCGGACGGGTGGCGCCATCGGACATGAAGAAGACGTAGGGCTTACCCTCGGTGGAAACCTCGAACGGGCCGTGGAAGTACTCGCCGGTGTTGTAGGCGGCGGCGTCGATCCACTGCATCTCGGTGAACAGGAAGGCGGCGTGAGAATAAGCCATCTTCTCGGAGGCACCGGAAGCCATGAAGTAGATCATCTTGTCGTCCTTGAAGTCCTCGGCGAACTTCTTGGCGAGCTTCTTGCAGTGCTGAGCGGCGTTCTCGCAGAGATCGAAGATGTTGGTGAGGCCGGTGATCATGTCCTCGTAGTGGTCATAACCCTCGGTCTGCTGAAGGATCTCGAGAGCAAGAGCGATGGCGTAGCCGGGCTTCTCGCACTTGGCAGCGTAGTTGGCGTGGAAGCCGTGGACGATGACGTGGTCGGCGTCGACGGTCAGAGCGGAGCCAGCCTTGTTGGTGAGGGAGACGACCGGGCAGTTGTGCTTCTTGGCGGTCTTGTTGGCCTCGACGGTCTCGGGCGTGGAGCCACCGAGGGAGCAGGTGATCACGAAGGTGTGCTCGTTGACCCAGGAGGGCGTGTCGTAGTTGAACTCGTTAGCAGTGAAGATCTGAACGTTCAGCTTGTCCGTGTTGTTGGCCAGGAAGTACTTGGCGGGGTACAGGTCGGACATGGAAGCGCCGCAGCCGACGAAGGCGACGCTGTGGATCTCGTGGTTGGACAGGACGTCAGCGACAATCTGCTTAGGGAGGTTAAGGTCGATCTCGTACATCTGACACATTCCTTTCGATTTTTGCGGCGCCACATTGCCGGGCGCACGCAGGGTTACCGTGATTTGGACCGAGTCGCCGGCCCGTTGAGGATGTGACAAAGGGACTGCCCTTTGTCACGTATAGGGATGGAAGCCTGCCTGGGGTATGGGATGCCAGGCAGGCCCCCGGGGGAAAGCGGTTGAACGCTTGGTCGCGACTAGGCCAGGATGCCGGCCGCGGAGAGGGCGATGCCGCCCACGATGGCGATCACGAGAAGCCAACCGGTGTTGACGTTCTTCTTGATGAGCCAGTACATAAGGCCGGTGAGGCCAAGGGAGATCATCTGGGGCATCATGCCGTCCAGGATGTCCTGGATAACGACGGTGCCGTCAGCGAACTGCAGCGGGGTGGTGGCGCCGATCAGCGTGGCGATCATGCCGCCCACGGACATAAGACCCACGATGCCGCAGACATACATGAGCTTCTCCATGAGGTCGCCGCCCTGAAGCTTGCTCAGGTACTCGTGGCCGCCCTGATAGCCCATCTTGGCTGCGAACCAAGTGATCAGCACAGCGGGGACGATGGAGATGAGCATGGCCAGGATCGGGCCCATGATGGAGCCCTGCTGAGCCAGCTGAACGCCCAGACCAAAGGCGATAACGCGGATGGTGCCCTGGAAGAAGGAGTCACCGATGCCGGAAAGCGGACCCATGAGGGAGGTCTTGACCGCGTTGATCGAATCGGGATCGAAGTTCTCGGGATCCTTGGCGTACTCCTCCTCCATGGAGGCGGCGAGGCCCAGGATGAAAGCGCTCGTCTGCGGGGTGCAGTTGTAGAACGCCATGTGACGGTGGTAAGCCTCTTTCTTGGCCTCGAGCTGCTTGGGGTCAGACTCGTCGGGATAGAGGCGGTCGAGCGTGGGAACCATGCCGTAGAGGAAGCCCATGTTCATCTGACGCTCGTAGTTCCAAGAGGCCTGGATGGCCCAGGAGCGCCAGAAGAACTGGCTGACCTTCTTGTTCAGGGACACGTCCTTGGTTGCGGTTGCCATAGTGTGTTCCTCCTTAGTCTTCGTCGTCTTCGAGCGGATCGTAGTCGGAATCGACACCGGCGGCTGCATGGGAACCGTTGAACTTGAAGCCCATGAAGACGACAGCCAGGCACACACCGATCAGAGCGACCGCGATGACGGACAGGTTGAGGTAAGCGGCGAGCAGGAAACCGATGAACAGGAACGGAGTCATACCCTTCTTGATCATCATGGTGAGCAGCAGGGCCAAGCCGTAGGCGGTCATGATCTTGGTCGAAACGTTAAGACCAGTGGACAGCCACTCGGGAACCATGTTGACGATGGTCTGGACCAGGTCGGTGCCGACAAAGACGGCGAGGAAGATCGGCAGGAAGTACATGAGAGCGTACAGACCGGAGCCGGCGCAGATGTGCATACGGTAGGCGGTCTTGAACTTTCCGTTATCGATCGCGTTATCTGCCACATGGGTGAGGGCGGCGATGATGGAACGGAACACGATGCCGAGGAGCTGACCCAGGACGGCGACCGGGATGGCGATCGTCATGGCGGTCTCGGCGGAAGCATCGGTCAGGCACGCAAAGGCAGCGGCCACGATGCCGCCCAGGACCATATCGGGCGGAACGGCGGCGCCGACTTGCACCAGGCCCATGGACACGAGCTCGACGGCGGCACCGACGGCAAGGCCGGTGGGCACATCGCCCAGAAGCAGACCGACGAGCGTAGCGCCAACGAGGGGCTGCTCGAAGTTAAGACGACCGAGCAGGCGGGAGTCCCACATGCAGAACACGCCGACGAGGCCGACGAGCACCGCACTGATGAACGTATTCATACCCTTCTCCTTTCAGTCAGGCAAAAGCCTGGTTGATTACAGCTTGGCGTCGATGTCGACGCTCTGATACGTGGGGGTCTGCTGGACGTAGAGCTTGATGCCCATGTCGAGCAGCTGGTTGATATCGGCCTTCTGGGTGGCATCGAGGAAGACGGAGCTGTCCTTGCCGCCGACCTGATCGGCACCGTCGTGGTTGGCGGTGGCGCCCAGGTTGATGGC
Organism: uncultured Collinsella sp.; assembly: GCA_902482035.1. Lineage (GTDB taxonomy): Bacteria > Actinomycetota > Coriobacteriia > Coriobacteriales > Coriobacteriaceae > Collinsella. Next base: position 29,471 of record CABSYW010000018.1, read on the forward strand.
GTCGAGCTTGTAGCCCTGGCAGAACTGCAGCATCTCGGCAGTGTTGCCAAAGACGAACATAACGCGCTCGCCGAGGGTGTTGAGCTTGTCCATCTTGGCGAGGGCACGCTCGACGGTGAAGACGTTCAGGCGCACGCCCTGGGGCTTGGCCAGCTTAAGAGCACCCTTCTTGATGTCATCGTTGGCGGCAGCGTTGTCGACGACGATGATGCGCTCGGCCTGAACCTTGGTGGTCCAGGTAAAGACGACCTGGCCGTGCAGCAGACGGTAGTCAAGACGTGCGAGGACGATCTTGGCGGGACCGGAGCTGTGACGGGGCGCCTTAGCCTTCTTGGCGGGAGCCGCGGCAGCCTCGACCGGTGCGTTGGGGTTGGTCAGACCGGTGCGGGCCTCGTTGATGAGGGCCGCGAGCTCGGCGCCCTTGACGGGGACGGGGCTCATAGCGAGCGTCAGTGCCAGCGGAATGTTGAAACCGCTGACAACCGTGAACTTCGTGCCGTTCTTGGAAAGCTCGACCATGCTGTTGTTGACCGAGCTGCCGAGCATATCGGTCAGCACATAGACGGTGTCGTCCGCGTTGAACGTGGCGATCATGGCGTCCACCTTGTTGGTGATGGGCTCCTTGTCGTCGCGAGCAAGCGACACGACGTGGACGTTCGACACGTCGCCGAGAACCATCTCGAGCGTGTCTTTGGCGCCTGCGGCCAGGCCGCCATGAGATGCGAGAATGATCTGATTCATCTTGCCTCCTCCTTTTCGTTATGGTCATTATAACGTCTTATACGTTGCTTATATTGCTAATTAGTATAAAGACCGTTCGCGGGTGAAAATCGACCGTTGACGGGTTTAACGTACTCGAAACGTTTGGCTAGGTAGGCCGGCGCTAGCTGGATAACCCCAGGTCAGACCCTGCGCGCAATCCCCTATCGCACGAAGTACCAGGGGCTTTCCTGTACGGTGGGTTCCAGCGCAATGCCGGTGCGTTCCTTAAACAGATCCATGTCCTGAGATTTTTCGGTCCACCACGCGTTGGGCTTAAAGGTCATGCTCTCAATGACATGACCGACAAACACACTGTTGCGCAGCTTGGAGAAGTCGGTGTTCATAATCAGGATGGACGCGAGCACCAGCACGATGCCCAGGACTTTAATCGCGCCGGCGGGCTCGGCGTAGACACCAATGCCCACCAGTACGGTGACGACCGTCTCGAATGACATTACGACGGGAACTTTCGACGTCTCGAGCCCCATGGACAGACCCTGCATATATAAGACATAGGCCACGGCTGTAGGGATGAGTCCAAAACCAAAGAACAGCAGCAGCAGCTGTGGCGACATTGCCGCGGCGACATCTGGCCACGGAGCCGCGATAGCCGCCATAACCGCACCGCCAAAAACAAGGCCCCAAAACGTGACAGCCAGCGGGTGGACCGTCTTGGTTGCTATCCGGCTAAACACCGCGAGCGACGCGCCACAAAAGCCCGCGATCACGCCCGACGTGACGCCCCAAACCGAAAAATGGAAACCGGAAAGGTCGCCATTGGTCACTGCAAGTACACAGCCACCGATATTAAAAGCGATGGCAACGAGCTTGTTGGGAGTCACATCCTCGCGATAAAGCACGCGGCCGAGCATGACGCCAAACACCGGCGAGGTGTAGAGCAGCACCGAGGCCGTGGACATGCCCACCTCGCCCATGCACTCGTAATAAAGCGTGTTAGCGGTGGCGAGGCCGATAATGCCAAGAAGCGCACAGGGAACAAGCTCTTTAGGACTTGCCTTGAACAGTGCCAGGGGACCCGATGCTTTTCCCTCACGATCGCCTCCCTGGCAACCCATGAACGCCAAGACCGGAGCCATTAAGACGGCACCCGACAACAGGCGAAAGGCCGCCATGCTCTGAGACGAAACGCCCATGGCCGAGATGCCGTTTACAAAGATTCCGATGCTGCCCCACATAAGCGCGGCGATCAGCACCAGCACATAGCCCAGATTGCTTTTCTTCAACGCAGCCTCCTCGGTATTGTTTCCAATATGTTTCATACTACGTTATAGTCGTTATATACATTTTTCAAGACACAAATCGGCGAGCGGAAAAATCTGCTCTACCGCTACAACCCATTGGTGCAAAGGAGTCAGGTTCATATGCGCCAACTTGGTGTAAAGTAACCTGTCCCCAATGACTAGGACTGTCCCCAAGTGCCGAACGTCTCCAAGTGCCGCATCTGGGCCAAGGCGACGCCGATGCTTTGGCAACGCCAGCGAAAACCCACCTGAGCGAGCAAGGTGCCTTGAAGCGAAGCGGCATTGACCTTCTGGTCATGCCGCTGAAGCTGAAAGGCAGATTGCCGCTCAGGTGGGTTTGCAGCGTCGAGCCGTTACGGCGTTTGGTAAAACGCCGTAACTAATAATCCAGCTTCCACATGTAGCGGCGCGTCATGTAGTCCTTGTGGGTGACGGCAGAGAGCGCGCGCATGTACACGTTGTTGAGGATCGGGGCAAAGATCAGGTGGTTGAAGTACTCGCTCACGCTGTCCTTAATGTCGTTGAGGCCGAGCTCCTTGGCGTCGAGCTGATAGACGCGCTCGCCACCGTACTGGTTGACGAAGCGGATGCCGCGCTCGTCGTTGCAGCGGCTGCGGCCGACGCTGATGAGCTGGAACAGCGAGGTGCGCTTGTCCAGGATCTCGAAGGGACCATGGAAGAAGTCGCAGGTGTTGATGGTGCAGGAGTCGATCTGCAGCATCTCCTGCACGTTGCAGATGCTAAAGACGTAGGCGGCACCAAAGAGCGGACCCTGAGCCATCACGTTGATGCAGGGCTTGTCGGCGTTCTGCTCGGCCCACTTGGCAGCAAGCGGACGGGTGTACTCGACGGCCTTGCGATAGATGGGGTCGACCAGGTCGAACGCGGCCATAGCGGTCTCGTACTCGGCATAGCCCTCGGTCTGCTGCGTGAGCTCCATGGCGATCATGGTCACGACGGCGGAGTTGGTACGGCCCATGCAGGACTCGTCGACGGCCAGGCTGTCATACTGGATCTTGTAGTCGCAGACCTCGGTGAGGGCGGACTCGTCAACATAGATGGCGATGGTGCTGGCGCCGTGGTCCTTGGCGACCTGGGCGGCGACGATGGTCTCCTTGGTGCCGCGCATGGACACGACGACGGCCAGGGTGTTCTCGTTAACGTAGGCAGGGGTTGCGTGCACGAACTCGTTGCTGGTGTAGCTGGAGCTCACGACCTGCGTGGCCTCGTGCTCCATAAAGTACTGGGCAGGATAGTTGCCGCCGTTGGATCCGCCGGCGCCAATCCACACGACGCGCTTGATGCCGCCCTTGTCTGCCTTGTCAGCCAAAACCTGGGAGACGACATCCTTAACCTGTTCCTGAGTAGTCATCGTGCATCAGCCTTTCTTCTCGTTTGATGCTCTCGATGGCATACAGGTTACATACATGTTTTGGTTATGTCGACTAGTTGTATGCTATATTTGTCTTAGAAATTTTGCTGATGCGGTTTTCGACAACTGGCTACCAGCTGTTTTGTTGTTGTATTGAATACATGCTTGCTTAGATAGGCATACAAGTTAGATACAGGTTGATCACATGAACGCTTCGTCTAAAAAGAAACTGAGCCAATACGAGCGCTTGGCGGGCATGTTGCGTGACCGCATCGCCGCCGGTATCTACGCACGCGGAGACAAGCTGCCGTCCGAGATGGAACTCATGGACGAATCGGGGCTGTCGCGCAGCACCGTGCGCCACGCCCTTAAGGTTCTCGTTGATGAGGGCCTGGTGCGCACCGAGCGCGGGCGTGGCGCCTTTGTGGCCGACACGCCCGCGCTCCACGAGAACAACCTAGTGTTTTCGAGCTATACCAAGCAGGTCGAAGGCCAGGGCATGAAGCCCACCACGCGCACCGTGGACTCGGGCTTTGCCAAGGCGGCCGGCAGCATAGCTAAGTTCTTTGACGCCGCCGTGGGCAGCAAGCTCGTCAAACTTGTCCGCCTGCGTTATCTGGACGACGCGCCGCTGTGCCTGGAGACCACCTACCTGCCGCCAAGCTTCGAGACGCTCATCGATCGCGATATTAACGGTTCACTCTACGCCACGCTACGACAGGAGTTCCATCGCGCGCCGGCACAGGGGCATAAGACCGTTGAGGTGTGCTATGCCTCGCAAAACGAGGCGTTTTTGCTCAACGTCGAGCGCGGGCAGGCGCTGATCCTAATCACCGACTACGTCTACGACACCGACGGCCGCCCGCTCCATGTCTCCAAGCGCATCCAGCGCACCGACCGCGCCAAATACACCGAGCCCATCGGCTAACCACCACCAAAACCACCACAAAGGGGACAGGCACCTTTGTGGTGGTTTTAGGCGAGGAGGTCGGGGAACCAGGTTGGTTTGGGTTGGTTGGGTGTGCGCTCGGCTAGGACCAGCTCCATCCAACACATATCGTACCAGCGGCCGAACTTTTGGGCGCAGCGGTCAAAGGCACCCACCAGGCGATATCCCATATGGGCATGGAAATCCTGGCTGTTGTGCGTCAGGTACTCGTCGTCCTTGTCGTGCGGCACGGCGATGAGCGCGCACATGTTGGTGATGCCCATCGCGACCAGGCATTGCTTGAGCGCATCGTGCAGCTTGCGACCCAGCCCGCCATGGCGCACATCGCGTGCCAGGTAGATTGACGTCTCGACCGACCAGTCGTATGCCTCGCGGCTGTTAAGCGGACTCACGTAGGCATAGCCTACCGGACGCCCGTCCAGCTCCATCACCAGATACGGATAGCGCTTGAGCGTACGCTCGATACGCCCGGCGAACTCCTCAACGCTCGGCACCTCGTATTCGCAGGTAATCGCCGTCTGGCGCACATACGGCTCATAGATGGCAAGCAACGCCGGCGCATCATCGGGCGTCGCCAGGCGAATCGTCGGCTCGGACATCTCGGTCATACAACCCTTCTCCCCAAAAGCAAAGGCCGCCCTGCGCCAAGCTCAGGCGCAGGGCGGCCCCTTGTCATTACATCAGGCTACAGGACAGCCGCCAACGCGTCGATATCCTCCTGCGTCGTGGCCCAGCTGGTGCAAAAGCGCACCACCGTGTGGGTATCGTCGTACTTTTCCCAGTACTCGATCGCCGCATGCTCGCGAATGCGGGCCATGTCCTCGTTGGGCAGAATCACGAACTGCTGGTTTGTGGGCGTCTCCAAGAAGAACCGGTAGCCGTGCTCGTGCAGCACGCGACGAAGCGCCTGCGCGGTTTCGATCGCCTGGCGACCAATCTCAAAATACAGGCCGTCGGTAAAGAGCGCCTCAAACTGCACGCCCGTGAGACGGCCCTTGGCCAACAGCGCGCCGTGCTGCTTAATACGCGGAATGGGATGCGCCGGGGCGTGCATGCCGCAAAACACCACGGCCTCGCCGCACAGAGCGCCGCACTTGGTGCCGCCGATGTAGAACACGTCACACAGCTGCGCCAGCTCGGGCAGGGTAATGTCGCACTCATCGGCCGCCAGCGCATAGGCCAGGCGGGCGCCATCCACAAACAGCGGAATCTCGCGCTTCTGGCACACTGCGTGAATCGCCGCGAGCTCGGCCTTGGAGTACAGCGTGCCGTACTCGGTCGATAGACTCACGTACACGGCACCCGGAAACACCGTGTGCTCGTAGCTCTCGTTTTCATAGAATACCTGGATATAGTTCTCGAGGTCCTCGGCGTGCATCTTGCCCTCATAGCCGGGGATGGTGAGCACCTTGTGGCCGCCAAACTCGATGGCGCCCGCCTCGTGGCAGGCGACGTGGCCAGTCTCGGCAGCAACGACTCCCTCGTACGGCGCGAGCAGCATGTCGATCACCGTCGCGTTGGCCTGCGTGCCGCCCACCAGCAAAAACACGTCAGCATCGGGGGCCTGGCAGGCCTCGCGGATAAGCTGCTTGGCACGCTCGGTATGCGCATCGGTACCGTAGCCGGGCTGCGGCTCCATATTGGTGTCGACGAGCGCCTGCAGCACTGCCGGATGTGCGCCGTGGGAATAATCGTTGTTAAACGCGAGCATGGCAATCCTCTCTTACCGGGTATCGGCCAGATGATTCAAACGGAGCTATTGTACGCCGTTGGGATAGGCAATGCGTGCGGCAAGGCACTCAAGTGCCAGTACCAGGGCAAAACCGCAGCTCACATCAGTCAAAAAGTGCGCTCCAATCACGATGCGCCCAAAGGCGACGAGCGCCACGATCACAGCCGCCGCCCAAAAGATCACGCGGCGACGCGAAGGTTTTTCCTTAAAGGCTGCCGCGGGAAGCCCGGCGAGCATAAGGCCAATCGCCGCATGCGCCGTGTGTCCGCTCGCAAACGACTTGAACCCGTCCTTGATCACGCCGGCGGCGATATAGGTCCACTTGTCGGGATTGCCGATCACCCACCACGGCTGAAAATTGAGCCCCGGCGTGACCTCGATCACGCGCATGCGCGGGCGCGACCACAACGGCTTAACAATGACGTTGAGGATGATGGCCTGAGCGACCCACACGGCAAGCACCATCAACGCCCAGCGCGTAAGCTCGTCGGGCGCGGTGTCGCGCGTAAGGCGGTAGGCGATGAAGTTGGCTGCGATGACCAACGCAAACGTCAGAACCAGCTGAAACGCAATAAGCTTGCCGCCGACGCGCAGCGATCCGACAATCTCGTAGCCGACCAGGCCCACGTTGATCAAAACGCCCAGCGCAGCGAGCCACTTGCTCGCCTTGGAATCGGGGCGTACCGAGCGCACGAGCATGACGCCCGCGATGCTCGCCGTCAGCTCGAACGGCAGCTCGCCGGCCGCCTCGATAAAGCGGCCGTACATGCTGCCGATGTTGAACAGCGCGCTCGAGATCTGATAATCGAAGAAACTGCCCACGCCCAGACAAAGACACAGGACAACCGCGATAATGGCGACATCTTTCTTATAGATGTATCCGAACATGCTTTCCTTTCGGTCGGGCGAAGGGTCGACCCGCAACGTGGTGGGGCAAAGATAGCTTTGTCCCATAAATACCCTTACAGGTTGAGCATAAGTGAGCGAAAACGTTCCATTTGTGGCAAGGTGGCCCGAAGGAGGAGGGAAGCGTACTTGCGTACGCGACCGACGAGTGAGGGTCAGATTGCCCAAATGGAGCGTTTGCAGCGTCGACCCGTTAGTCGTCGTCGCTGGCACCCAACTGCTGCAGCAGCATGAGCGCGGCCGCCACGGGGCCGGTGCCGTCGTTGGCGTCGAGGCCGCGGCCCAGGCCGCTGCCCGCGCCGGCGCCCGCCTTGTAGGGCACCGATAGCTTGCGGCTCTTGGGGAAGTTCACCGCACCGTAGCGAGTCTTAAGCTCAAAGGCCACCTTCTTGGGCACTTCGACGCCCAAAAACGTGATGCGTCCGCCGCTGAGCGTGACGCTCTCGAGCCCCAGGCGCTCGCCGCGAATACGAATGCGCGCGCGGTTGAACAGGCTGAGTCCCGCCAACGGCAGCTCGCCATGCGCGGCCTCGGTCTCCTCCTGCACCTCGTCGATGCTCTCCAGATCCTCGGCCGCCGCGAGCTTGCGGTACACGAGCACGCGCTGGTCCACCGCCGGCATGTACTCCTCGGACAAGAAGTAGTCGGCCGGCAGGTTGATGCCCACGCTCGCCGCCTCCACGCCGGCATCGTCGTCGCCGCGTGCCTCGGCCACGGCCTGTCCCAGCATCTGCGTAAACAGGTCAAAGCCCACGCTCGACAGGTTACCGTGCTGCTCGGCACCCATGAGCGAACCGGCACCGCGGATCTCCAGATCGCGCATGGCGATGCGCATGCCGCTGCCCAGGTCCTGGAACTCGGAAAGCGCGGTCAGGCGCGCCGTCGCCTCCTCGGTAAGCGGCAGCTCGCCGGGGAACATAAAGTACGCGTATGCCTGCGTGGCCGAGCGGCCCACGCGGCCCTTGAGCTGGTAGAGCTGCGCCAGGCCCAGGCGCTGCGAGTCCTCGATGATGAGCGTGTTGGCCGTTGCGTTGTCGATACCGCTCTCCACGATGGTCGTGGCGATAAGCACGTCGATCTTTTTGGTCGCGAACTCGATCATCACGTCCTCGACCTCGCGCGGGCTCATCTTGCCGTGCGCCACGCCCACGCGCGCCTCGGGCGCGGCCTCGTGCACGCGCGCCACGGCATCGTCGATGGTCTTGACGCGGTTGGACACGTAATACACCTGACCGCCGCGACCCACCTCCAGGCGAATCGCCGCGCTCACCACGTCGGGGTCGTACTCCCCCACGTGCACGATCACGGGACGACGCCCAGTCGGCGGCGTGGTGATCAGGCTCATGTCGCGCACGCCGCTCGTGGCCATCTGCATGGTTCGCGGAATAGGCGTTGCCGAGAGCGTGAGCACGTCGATTTGCTCGCGCAGATTTTTGAGCTGCTCCTTGTGCTGCACACCAAAGCGCTGCTCTTCGTCGATGATCACCATGCCCAGGTTCTTGGGGTTCACATCGGCAGAAAGCAAGCGGTGCGTGCCGATGAGTACATCAATCGTGCCCTCGGCAAACGCCTTGAGCGCGCGCTTTTGCTGCGCCGGGGTGCGGAAGCGGCTGAGCACCTCAACCTCCAGGCCAAACGGGGCAAAGCGCTCAAAGAATGTCTCGTAGTGCTGTTGAGCCAGAATGGTCGTGGGGCAGAGCACCATGACCTGGCGGCCGGAGTCCACGCACTTAAAGGCTGCGCGCAGGGCGACCTCGGTCTTGCCGAAACCCACGTCGCCGCACAGCAGGCGGTCCATGGGCTTGGGCGCCTCCATGTCTGCCTTGATGTCGGCGATAGCCTCCAGCTGGTCGCGTGTCTCGTCGTAGGGGAAGCTCTCCTCCATCTCGATCTGCTCAGGCGTATCGGGCGGACAGGCGATACCGGTAATCGACGAGCGGCGCGTATACAGGTCGACCAGGTCAAACGCCAGCTTTTTGGCATTCTTGCGCGCCTTGTTGGTAGCCCGCGTCCAGTCGGCGGTGTTGAGCCTGGTCAAGCGCGGTTTATCGCCGTCGGGACCAACGTAGCGCGTAATGCGGTCAACCTGCTCCAGCGGCACGTAGAGCTTGTCGCCATCGGCATATTCCAGCAAAAAGTAGTCGCGTTCCTTGCCGCCCACTTCCTGGCGCGCGATCTCGCTAAAGAGCGCGATGCCGTGGGTAGCGTGCACCACGTAGTCGCCCGGCTTAAACGGGAAGGTGATCTGCGTAATGTCAACCTTGCGGCGGCTGCGCGCGCGGTTGGCATCCATTCGGGCGTTGAGGTCGGCGATCGAGAACACGGCCAGGTTGGCATCGGGCACCACCACGCCCTGCGGCAGGGCAGCGTCCACAAAGGTCACGCGCCCGCGCGAGATGGTGGGCACGGCGGCGCCAGCGGCAGCCTGCGCGGCGCCCGCCTCGAGCGAGCGGGCGTTGAGCGCGTCGGCGCGACGCTCACGAATGGAAGCATGGGCCTCCTGGCGTGCGGCACGGTCGGCGGAATCCGCCGCTGCCACGCGCACGCGGTCGCCGATAGCGCCGGCATTTTCGGGCGCCGCGGTCAGCGATTCTTCAAAGGTAATGCCCTCGTCGCCAAAGGTAAGCTCCATCGACTCGCGCGCACCGCGGTCGGGGATGGCAAACACGCAGGCATAGCGCTTACCCACGACCTCCTGGATGCGCGTCATGAAACGGTTGTCCGAGCCTGCGATGGCAGGCTGCTCAATCTTGAGCTCGGCCGTCACCGCACCGCCGGCACGGATGAGGCTCACGTAGTTCAGGCGCTGCTGGGAACCAAAGTCGAGTTGCTGGGCACGCACGTACAGACCGTCCAGGCGGTCGACACCCGCCTCGCCGGCACGTGCCTCGATATCCTCGTAGGCGTGCAGGCAATCGTCGAACAGCGAGCGCGGCTCGGACAGCACCACGAGCGCCTTGCCGCTCACATGCGATAGCGGGCTCACGGTCTGGCCGTACATCACCGGCAAAAAGCGGTCGAGCTCAGGCGTGACGATGCGCGCATCCACCATCTCGAGCAGCGCCGCCAACTTGCTGTCGTCCTGGCTGGCGCGGTAGAGCGCCACATGCATGTTGTGGACGGCATCGTCGGTAAGCGCCAGCTCGCGGCAGGGGAAGATCTCGATACTGTCCTCGTTGCCGATGGTTTGGCCCGTGGAGCTCACCATACGGCGGATGCGGTCAATCTCATCGCCGAAAAACTCAATGCGCACGGGCGCCTTTTCCTGCGCGGGAAACACCTCGACGGTGTCACCGTGCACGCGGAACAGACCGGGCGCATCGGCGGCACCGGCATTGGTGTAGCCCATGCCCACCAGGCGCTGCGGCACCTCGTCAAAGGGAATCTCCTCGCCCACCGCAAAGGTCGTGGACTCCCAATAGTGGCTCTCGACCGGCGGCACGCAACGCAGCAGCGCGCGAGCCGAGGCGACCATGATGCAATTGTCTCCGCGCACGATGCGTCCCAGTGCCTCGCAGCGCTGCGCCACCACGGCATCGTCGGGCGCCTGCTCGCGCCACGGATAGTCCTTGCGCTCGGGAAAACGGCACACGTGCGCTAGGCCCACGTAGGCGGCAAGGCTGCGCGCGGCGCGATCGGCCGCATCCTCGCCACTCACAATGTAGACCGTGGGACGCGGGCGGCGCGCAAACTGGGCGGCCGCCATAAGCGTGCGGCCCGACTGCGACACAGCCAGCGTCACGTCCTCGCCGGCATCGAGTCCGGCCTCGACGGTCTGCAGCGCCTCGGCAGTGTAGAGCTGTGCGGCTATACGGTGAATGAGCATGCTGTTCCTCCGGCATTGCAACGCCAAAAGCCCGCCGGGGCAAGCTCGGCGGGTCGTACGTCAAATACATTGTCTGTCATGGTAGCGCATGGAGAGGACTCCGGCTCAAGGGCAGACCCAGCCCCGCAACAAAAACGCCAGACGGGCAAGCCGCCTGGCGTTATCAGAGTGAGCTATCCGCCGAATCTAGTCGTAGACGCCCATTTTAAGCAGCGTGAAGATCGGAGCGCCGTCACCCTGCGCGACGCGGACCGTGCAAGTCTCGGTACGGCCCATGGATGCGTCCGCTTGAATTGCGGCGATGAACTGGTTCTTTGGCAAGCCGTAGGTGCCCTCGGGGATGTCGGAAGGAAGTAACATGCCGCCAGCACTGTAGACCTCATAGGTGAGCTCGTAGATGTTGTCGCCAAGGTCAGTCGTGCCCGTAACGATGGCACACGGTGGGTTGTAATTTCCCTGGCCATATTCCTGTTTCAGATACAGGTACCCGTCATGCGCTTCGGCCGAATCAGGAATCGCCTGCCCCTCCGGCGTTCTGTCATAAGTCATATCGGCATCGGAAAGCGTCAGGCCCGTCAAGCGGTTGAGTTCCCTATTGACCGCATCAGTCGCCACGCGCTGGCGATTGCCGTTGTCATAGTCGCCTTTCTCGATTCGATACGGCGCATTGTCAATAAAATGGCACCAGATAAACTTGACCAGCTTGTATTTCTCGTCATCAGAAAGTCCGTCAGTCGAATCGAAGCCGCCCGCCTGATACCAGTCCCGATCGAAGTGCTCCTCCGTAAAGTTCGACAGGAACAGATTCGCGGCGGCATAGGTTGCCTGGTCGTTGAGGTCGACTTTTACGCTGCTGCCGGTCTGCCCAGGCTCTTCCGACTCTTCTTGCTCTTCGGCCGGCTTTTCCTTGGCGCTTCCCTTGTCCTTGTGCTCGGCCGAACCCTCGTCGGACCCAAGTACCGTAATCTGCGATGAATTGCCCTGCCCAAGCGGACCCAGCACGCCGGTCAGCGCCAGAGCGGCACCGCCGGCAACGAGCACGCCCACCACGCACATGCCGACAATCACCGCGCGCTTATGTGACTTCTTCTGCACGGGAGGCATCCCTGCCGCCGGCATCGATGCGGGCTCAGCAGGCGCGGCCGCCGGAGAGGCAGCGCCCATGCGCGCCCCGCAGTTCGTGCAAAAATCGGTTCCGCCGGGCATCTCGGAGCCACACTTGGTGCAAAACATATTCGGGCATCCCCTTACAACAAACGGCATCTGCCGTCATCATATTGAGCCCTCGCGACCCAAATGTGTTGCGCAACATTGGCCAAAGCCTTCGGACGCCGGCAAAACGTGCCGGGCCCTACCCCGTCGCGCGCACGCTGGGGCAAAGGTCTGCCAGTAGGCACTCGTCGCACTTAGGTTTGCGGGCGTCGCAGATCTCGCGACCGAAGGTGATCCACTGATGATTGACCGACTCCCAATACTCGTGCGGCAAAATCTTGAGCAGATCTTGCTCGGTCTTGAGCGGCTCTTTGGCGTGCGTCTTGGGACTCAGCATCAGACGGTGCGCGATGCGGTTGACGTGCGTATCCACCGCGATGCCTTCCACGATGCCGTACCCCACGTTGAGCACGATGTTCGCCGTCTTGCGCCCCACGCCCGGCAGCTTTACAAGCTCCTTCATGTCGGCCGGTACCTCGCCGCCGTAGTCGGCAACGATCATCTGCGCGGCCTCCACGGCATGCTTGGCCTTACTCTTATAAAAGCCGAGTGACTTAATGGTGTCCGCCACGTCGGTCACACTTGCCCCGGCCATGGCCTCGGGCGTTGGCCACTGGGCAAACAGTTGGGGCGTCACCTTGTTGACCTGTGCGTCGGTCGTCTGCGCCGAGAGCAGTACCGCGATGAGCAGCCTAAAGGGATTCTCGTGGTCCAAGAAGCACTCGACCGGGCCATAGCGACGGTTGAGGCGCTCGCACACCTCGATGGCGCGCTCGCGTTTGGCGGCATTGGTCTCGCGTGGCATAACGACTCCTCGGCTCGGCAGAAACATAACTTCACGGAAACGATTGTCCCACGTACGGGGACCTTAAGCCTCCAAAAATGCGCCGGTCTGGCGGCCCCATAGGCTTGCGTATTCGCCGCCTGCCTCAACGAGCTGCTCATGCGTGCCGTCCTCGACAATCTCGCCGTCGGCCAGCACCACGATGCGGTCGAGCGCCGCCACGGTGGACAGGCGATGCGCCACCACAATGGAGGTGCGCCCGCGCATCAGGTTCTCGAGCGCCTCCTGCACCAGTGCCTCGGACTCGCTGTCCAAGGCAGACGTCGCCTCGTCGAGCACCAGAATCGGCGCGTCGGTGAGGATGGCACGGGCGATGGCCACGCGCTGGCGCTGGCCGCCCGAAAGCTTAACGCCACGCTCGCCCACCATGGTGTCAAAGCCATGGGGCAAGCGGTCGATAAACTCAGTCGCGTTGGCCAGGCGCGCAGCCTCGCGAATCTGCTCGTCGGTAGCGTCGGGTCGACCGTAGGCGATATTCTCGCGAATGGAGCGGTGGAACAGCAGTGCCTCCTGAGGCACGTAGGCAACCTGGCGGCGCAGGCTCTGCTGCGTGCAGCGTGAGACGTCCTGGCCGTCCACGAGCACGCGACCGCCCTGCACGTCGTCCAGGCGCAGCAACAGCTTGGTGAGTGTCGTCTTGCCCGAGCCCGATTTGCCCACCAAGCCCACGCGCTGGCCCGCCGCCACATGAAGCGTCAGGTCGTTGAACACGCTCTCGCCCGCCGCGGCATCACGGTATGCAAAGCTCAAGTGCTCAAAATCAATCGCGCCCTCGCGCACCTTGAGCTCGGGGGCATCCTCGTCGTCTGCCACCAAACGCGGCTCGTCCAGCACGCGCGTCATCTCGGCGGCGTCGCCCAGCGCGCGGTTGATGCGTTGCATCATGGAGCTCACGTAGTTCAGACGCATAGTGAGGTTGTACGTATAGGTAAAGATCATGACAAGCGCGCCGGCAGAGATGCCAAACCACGCGTTGCCGCCCGCGACGAACACGCTCACCACGGCCATGGTGATGACAATAAGGCCCGAGGTCGTAAAGTTGCGTTGCATCATGGCGTGCATCGATACCGTTTCGGCATCGCGCGCGGCACGGTCGGCGGTATCGAATAGGTCGCGCTCAAAGTCCTCGCGCCCACAGGTCTTGACGGCCAGGATGTTCGTGACCGCGTCGGACAGCACGCCCGACAGCTTGTTCTGCGCGGCGGATGTCGCGGCCGAAAGCGGCATGATGCGCTTATACATAAGCCAGACAAACGCGATGTAGACGACCATGATGCCCACCAGGATCACGGTAAACGTCGGCACCACCGGGGCGAGCGCTGCCACCGTGCAGACAACCGAGGTGATAGTGGGGATGAGCGAATACACCGTCACGTCCACCAGACCCGTGTAGCCGCTCATAAAACGGCTCGTCTGGCTCACGAGCGATCCGCCAAAACGGCTGGTGTGGAATGTCATGGATTGATTGGAGAGCGTGTCGAAGCACAGGCGTGCCAGGTGATAGTTGCCCGCAATCTCGAGCTTGTAGACGGTGTAGTCCTGCAGCTTGGAGAGGATTTGGCCCACTAGGTTAACGAGCACGAGCGCCAGAATGTAGGGGCCAAAGACCTCAAACACCTGGTCGCCCGCCACGGGGCCGGCCTGGACGCGGTCGACGATAAGGGCCATCACGTAGGTGTTGGCAAACGTAAGCAAAAAGATATAGCCCGCCGACGAGAACACCGAGAGAAAAACGATCAACGGCTGTGTGCGCGTGACGTCCCAAAAACGCTGCAGCGTGCGACGTACGGTGGAGCGTTTGAGCGGACTGGTGCTTCTCTGAGACATGGGCTTCCTTTCGCGTCTGATAGGGCGAAACGCCATTGTTGCACATTGAAGCGCACTTCAGGCAAGCACAATGCGAGAAGCAGCGGGGCGCCCGCGTCTTTACGCCGGCGCCCTGCCGTCAGATGCAGCTAGTCCTCATCTTTTTGGTCTGCGAGCAGGCCTGCGGACTCCAAGCCCAAAATCGCGTCGGCCTCCCGCGCGTCTTCCAGCGCATCGATGTCCTTGAGCTTGCGCTCCATAACGTTGGTGCGCGTGGTGATAATGCCCTCGACCGTCTTGCCCGCGGTCTCGATCTGCTGCTGCGCGCGACGCAGCGCCGCCTGATAGCGCGGCAGCTCAGCCTTGACGGCGGAAAGCACGCGCAGCACGTCGTCGGTACGTTTTTGCAGCCTAAACGTCTGATAGCTCATCTGCAGGCTGTTGAGGATGGCGGCCATGGTACTGGGGCCGGCAACGTTGACGTGATAGTCGCGGCCCAGGGTCTCGATAAGCCCGGGGCGGCTGACGACCTCGGCGTACAGGCCCTCAAACGGCACGAACAGAATGCCAAAGTTGGTCGTCGCGGGCACGCTCAGATACTTTTCGCAGATGTCCTTGGCCTCGCGTTTGACCATCATATCGAGCGTCTTGCGCGCTGCGGCAACGGCCTCCGCGTCGCCCGCCCCCTGGGCGTCGAGCAGATGCTCGTACGCGTCGCCCGGGAATTTGGAGTCGATTGGCAGCAGCACGGGATCGCCCTCGTCTACCGGCAGCTTGACGGCAAACTCAACACGCTCCGAGGCGCCAGGCTTGGTGGCAACGTTTTCCAGATACTGGTCGGGCGTAAGAATGTCCGCCAGGATCGCGCCCAGCTGCACCTCGCCCAAAATGCCGCGCGCCTTAACATTGCCCAGCACGCGCTTAAGGTCGCCCACGCCGGTGGCGATAGACTGCATGTCGCCCAGGCCCTTGTACACGGCCTCGAGTTGGTCGCTCACCTGCTTAAACGATGCAGACAGGCGATCGTTGAGCGTACGGGAGAGCTTCTCGTCCACCGTCGCGCGCATCTGATCGAGCTGCACGTTGTTGTCCTTGCGGATGGCGCCCAGCTGTGCATCGACCGTCTCGCGCACCTTGTCCAGGCGGTGCTCGATGCCCTCGCGGTTGGCGCCAAGCTGTTGGGCCGTCTCACGGCGCAGGTCATCCATACGGTCGCCAGACTGCGAGAACTCACGCGCGATGGTCAGGTAGCGCTGCTGCTCCACGGCGGCGTCGGTCGTCTGCTGCTGTGCGATGGCGTTTGCCGTGCGGCGGGTTTCTGCCAGCGCGACGTTGAGGGTGTCGAGCGCGTTGTTGGCCTGCTCGAGCGCCGCAAGCGTCTCCGCGTCGTTGCCGCCACGCTCCCGCAGCTCGGCACGAAGGCCTTTGAGCTGCAGGGCACAAGCCACAGCAACCCCCACCGTCACCAAGGCGATCACAACAAGCACGATATCAATAGCAGACATAGACTCCGCCCAACAAACCCAATCGATCATCAATCAAAACCGCGATCAATCTTACCCCGCCACACGCACCGGGCGCCCGGCCCCTTCTTGGGTGCCCCTCTCCTCCGCATATTCCATAATGCGGCGCGCCGTCTCCCTGCTCACCTTTGAGTCATCGCCGGCTAAGTATGCGTACACGTTTCCCTTATTCAGATTCAAATCGCGGCAGAGACCGTAGCGCGTTACGCCCGATTCCTCTAGCGCTCCCAATGTTCTTTTTCGCATCAGGGCGTTGATCCTTCTGTCCGCCACTGGCTTTTCCTTCACCGCTCTATACGCACGCCAAACGTTGGCATAACGGTTGGGGAGCTCACTTTTGGCACATAGAGACGCCATACCACCCGCTTGATCGTACAAGGACAAAACGCCTCGGTAATCCTCTTCCATCCACGAACCCTCAGATAAACCCAGAACGTATTCGGCTTTTCCTTGCGCCAAAGCGAGCAAAAACAGAGGCTCCGCCACGCGCGGCGCAACCGTCGTCGCCTGCTCAACCAGTTTTCTAAAACTCAGCGACTGCTGTCCGGATAGCTCTCGGCAATAGCCTTTTAAGAATCCCTCAAAGGTCAGATTCAACCGAGCACCTCCTTTTTGTATTGCCTGTATGCGCAGACCATCTCTTGATAACTCCGCTCCGAGGGCGACGACGCCAGAGCCTCTCCCTCGTCGAATATAAGCCGCTCGAGCAGATCCCAATCAAGTCGGTCAACGAATGCCTGACTATGAAGATCGACGATGTCGTTCGGACGATAGGCATAAAGCTTCATCACCGCCAGGTCCTCCAAAGATGGCGTAAAGTACCTGATAAAACGTGCCCCAATCTTCAAGGGAATCAAACGATCTTCGTAATTGAATGGCATCTGATTACAATATGCCACCGCCATACCATTCACCTCGGGGTATCGAGCTATGATCTCGCGGAGGCACCTGTCTGCCTCAAACACATCAATGTCATGTGTAACCGACCGATTCGTCACATCGTTTAGCATGAAAGCGCTTCCTCCCACCAATACAACGCTCGGTCTGTCGTCTCTTGGACCTATTTCCAGCTCCGCCTCTTCGTCAATGCCCAAAAGAGTCTGCTCTAAATCCTGCTTATACATAGCAAATCCTATTATTATTCATCTTCAATAATACTATTCAGTCGCACGACAGGACCCAAAGGATGCAAGGATTCTACTCGTGGCGATAATCCGTACACCCTAGAAGTCCTAATGTGACAAACGCTAACTCTCCCAGCCGGCGCGGATGGTTGTTATGACGTCGCCTAGGCGCTGGCCGAGAGCTGCCAAGTGCTGAAGCACCTCATTGGGTGAGGCGCCGTTGAGAATGCACGTGAAGGCATATGAGGCCAAGAAGATTGCTGCGAGTCCCAACGGGATCAGCACAATCATCGCTAACGTGCGCAGGCGCTGGCCCACGCGGCGGTGACGCGTGCGGCGCTTGTCGAACGCAAGCTCCTGCGCATACGAATCTTGCTGTACGGAATAGTTCTCTGGCGCCGATTCACACCCGGGCACAGCTGCAGGTACAGCAGCGGGCACGACATTTTGCGCAAAGGGCTGGGCTGCCGCCCCTTGCATTTGTATCTCCATGAGTCGTTGCTGCTGACGCAGCATGCGCTCAGCCTGTTGCTGCGGAGTCTCAAGAAACAGATCCATGCTGGCCTCCAAAATCGGAGCATTCGACGCTTACGACCAGCATCCCGCACCGCCATGACCGCGACAACGCAATCGCCGGCAATAGCCACAAAGTTTCTTTTGCTCAAAAGCTGTCGAAAAGCTCAACAACTCCCCTACCAGCACTTTCTCTGAGCTTTTTTCGCCAGCAATCTTTTAGCCTTCCACCCTTACGCCAACTGACCAAAATCTAACCAAAAGCTTGACGGAAATTGTGGAGACAGGGACCCCACACAAAAAGTGCCGCCCCAAAGGGGCGGCACACAAACTTATTATCAGCTTTTCTGTAACGAGCATGCGACGACTCAACGCCGGGGCGCAGGGCGGGGAAACCTTTGCCTCGCGCGACCCTGCGAAGCCATGAGCGAGAGGGGAAGGTTTCCCCGCCCTGCGCCCCGTGGCCGGTGAGAACAGACTACATGCCCGCGAGACCGCGGGCGGCGGTGGCGCACAGAAACGCCAAGGCTAGAATCACGAGCGAGCCCGCAATATCGGCCACCACGCCCGCAAAGCGACGCTCAAACAACCAGCTCTCGAAGTGCGGGGCAACGTTGCGCCAAACACGCCACAGCAAGATGCCCATACCGATGACGCCCGGGATATTGAGCAGTAGGATCTCGGAGCACAAAAGACCGATCAGGTTACCGGCGGCAAAGCCCGCATCACCCTCGCAGTATTTGCGGTAGACCATATACAGCATGTACGCCACAAACGGCTGCAAGCACGCAGAAATAAACGAGACCACCATCGAGGGGTCCTGCGAAAAGACCTCGGTGAGTTTATCGACACTCGTGGCGTCCTTCGAAGCCAAGAATAAACCGATAACCACAAGGGGCACCACGCCCAAAATTACCTCGACCAGAGTAAACAACTTGGCAGTCAAATCCTCACTAGCCGAATTCAAATGAGGCGCCCATTCAGGATGAGCATGCGCGCCGACCTTCTTGTCCTTCTCGGCACGATCGGCCTTTTTGCCCTCGGCAACCCGACGACCAGGATCCTTGCGAGTTCCCGCCGCAGCAACCCGAGCCCGAGACTTCTTACCCATAACCAACACCTCACAAGAGGAAACGAATAGCCAACGCTACCCAGTGTACCCTCTAAGCAACGTCACCGCCCCAACCGGCCCCCACAAAAACGTGCCGCCCCATAAGGGGCGGCACACAAACTTCTTATCAGCTTTTCTGTAACGAGCACGCGACGACCCAACGCCGGAGCGCAGGGCGGAAGGCCGGATCGCCTTCCCTCAACGCGACCCTGCGGAGCCGTGAGCGGGGAGGGAAGGCGATCCGGCCTCCCGCCCTGCGCTCCGCAGCAGCCAGCGCCAAGCGCTAGTAGTTCACCACCTGCTCCTCAAAGTACGCCTTGGGGTGGTTACACACCGGGCACACCTCAGGCGCCTCGGCACCAACGTGCAGGTGCCCGCAGTTCAGGCACTTCCACACCTTCACGCCCTCACGCTCAAACACTTCGCCCGACTCGATGCGCTCGACGAGTTTGTTGTAGCGCTCCTCGTGGGCCTTCTCGACGGCGGCGACGCCACGGAACTTCTCGGCGATCTCGGCAAAGCCCTCCTCCTCGGCGGTCTTGGCGAACTCGTCGTACATCGTGGTCCACTCGTAGTTCTCGCCCGCGGCGGCGTCACGCAGGTTGTCCAGAGTGCCCGGAACGGCGCCGTCGTGCAGATACTTAAACCACAGCTTGGCGTGCTCGGACTCGTTGCCCGCCGTCTCGGCAAAGATATTCGAGATCTGAACGTAGCCGTCCTTTTTGGCCTTGGATGCAAAGTAGCGATACTTGGTGTGTGCCTGGGACTCACCGGCAAAAGCAGTCTCGAGGTTCTTCTTGGTCTGAGAGTTCTCAAAATCCATAGGTGTACTTCCCTTCAACACGTGCCGCCCATAGGCTTTGAGCGACCTTGTCTTTAGGATGCCCTCAAGCCGCGAATTTAAACCTTACAATCCCGTTCTTCAGATTTGAGCGGGCTACACACTCAACCAACGATCGTCCTCGGCTCGGCAAAAGCCCTCGCGCTCCAGGTCAGCCAGAATGCCCGCGATCAAGTCGCACTCGACCGGCCCGCGACCGGCTGCCGCTTCCATCTCGTTGACGCCCACCACGGCATCAGCAAGCGTAATCCCCGCCGGCTGCCCATCGCGCGCTGCCAACAACATACGCACGATATGCGCGCGCTTTTGGCGGCGCGAGCCCTCAAACTTGGACTGACGACTATAGCCCGCCGACCGCCTGGACGGATTGGGCAGTGTCTTTTTAAGATACGCGCCGTAATCCAGCAATGCGTAATACCACGCGCGCGGCGTGTCGGCATCGTCTTGAGGCGCGGCAAAGGGCGCGATCTCGTCCGCCGCCGCGCCGGGGGCCGCCGGACAGGCAGCTTGGATCAGCGGCACCAGTTCGCGATCGGGAACGGCCGGCACATCGGGAAAGAAGTGATGCAGAAAGACCGTGCGCACGTTGGTCTCCAGATACACGCCCGGAAGATCAAACGCAAACGACCGGATACCCTGCGCCGTTGCCGGGCCAATACCAGGCAGAGCGACCAAGTCACGCGTCTCACGCGGAAACTCCCCGTCCCAGTCCTCTACAACGCGCTGAGCGGCATTGTGGAGCGCCAGAGCGCGTCGGTTGTAGCCCATCCCCTGCCAAGCGTCCAAAACATCGGAAGGCGCGGCCTGGGCAAGTGCCTGCACAGTCGGAAAACGATCGAGCCACACCGGCATGCGCCCCTCCACGCGCGGCACCTGCGTTTGCTGCAGCATGACCTCAGAAAGCCAAATGATGTACGGATCGCGCGTGCGGCGCCACGGAAGGTCGCGATAACGCAGGACCCCTTCCGAACGAATCATCGAACGAAAGGGGTCCTGAATCATGGCTATGCTCCTTATGCGGCGCTATTCCTCCCGGTAAGCGTACGCGCAGGCAGCGTACTCGGGAAACGCATCGCGATCGGCGAACTTGGGATCGACGGCTGGGAACTGGCGATGGGCGACGATATCGCCGAGCGAAACGGAATCGAGGTAGTCGCGCATCAACGCCTGGGCTCCGGCCCACAGGGGATGATAGCAGCACACACCCATGCGCGCACAGTCACCATCGGGGGCGGTGCAGTCGTTCATAACCATAGGGCCCTGAACGGCCTCGACGACCTGGCGGATAGTGACGTCGTCCGGACTGACCTTGAGACGCATGCCACCGTGGACGCCACGCAGGCTCTCCACAATACCGGCCTGGACCAAACCGTGCTGAATCGAGCGGGCAAACGAATACGGGACATTGACCTCTTCGGCAGCGGTGCGAACAGAAAGCAAACGCTCCGGATCCTCAGCAAGCATCGCCAGCATACGAAGGGCGTAATCAGTCTTCCTCGATATGTCCATTTTTCCCCTTTCAAGGAATACGAACGGCTCGAGCGAGCCCCGGGGCCGAGCTTGTGTCGAGACGCTAAATGACCGCCAGGACATCCAAATGGTAAATCGGATATCCACTGAGTGACGCGCTTGGAGCGAAATGCATCAGATGCGGCGCACAGTGCAATTTAGTATAACCTAACCCCCTGTCTCGTAGAACAGGTGTTGCGCAACAAAGCTGTTGTTCAGACAGATATACTTATTAGATTTTACTTGCGTTCCCGAAGGCGCGGGGATTCTGGGCGAAGATGCACCAGGGCGATCGTTCTATCGAAACAAAGTGCATCAAACGCAAAAAGCCACGTCCGAAGACGTGGCTTTAATTGCGTTGGCGGGAAGTACGGGGCTCGAACCCGCGACCTCCGACGTGACAGGCCGGCGCTCTAACCAAACTGAGCTAACTCCCCAGGCAGACGTTCGCGTTTGTTTCCGCTCGCGTGCGCTGCGGGGATTAGTATACACAGAAGTCTGTCCGGCGCGCAACAACTTTTTTGAAAAATTTTTTGGGGCCATCCGGGAGGGCTTCCGGGGCTGAGGGCGGGGGTTAAGTTTGCTGCTCTACAGTCC